>NZ_JBMYXF010000012.1:0-67812 GCF_049608145.1 Halocynthiibacter sp. | reverse complement strand
ATGTGAACGGTGTGATCTGGTGCACCCATGCGACCCAGGCCTGGCGCGAAAGCGAACGCGCGGCTTGGGTGTCTTTGCCCGAACGCCTGCGTCACAATTCTTTGTTGTTGGTGACGCGTGCGGATAAGCTGGAAGAAAAAGACCGCCAGAAGGTCCTGCGCCGTGTCAACCGCGAGGCCGGATCCCTATTCGCAAAATCGATCCTCTTCTCTGCCCTCGACGCCATCCGCGCCCGCGACGACGAACAGCTGCGTGGAGGCGAGCTGTGGACAAAAAGCGGCGGTGAAAAACTGATCGACGCCTTCTTTGAAATCGTCACAGACGTTATGACAACTCGCGAAAAATCAGTCAAAATATACAAATCCGACCCCAATATCAAAAATGTGCAAGGTCCAAGAGACGCTTCGATAGCCGTGACCAAGACGCCTTCAGAGCCACAGCCCGAGAATGAAGGTGTCCTTGTTCTTGATAATGTGATCCCGGCACCGATTGCGCCACAGCCGGACCCTGTGACGGAAACCGTACGGCCAATTCGCCCTACGCGTCCGCGCAGACCGGTCCGCGCAGAAGGGGAGGCGCGTCAGACTGAGCGTAGGATCCGACCAGAAGAGGCTGATGATCTGCGGGCTTTGTTACTGAATACCGCTGAAGACATTGTTTCAAATGAGAGCGACGTGATGGAAGAAACACCTGCTTTGGATACAGAGCAGGATTCAATTTTCGCGGTGATCGACACGGTTGCATCGGAACAGCAGGACAATCCTCCGCAGGTGTTGGCTGAAATACATGAAGAAGTGCAAGTGTCTGATCAGGTGGTTCTGGGTATTGCCGACGATGTCGCAACGCCTGGCGTTCCAGATCTTGAACCAGAAATTGAGGACCTGCCTGACATCGATTTTTCCCGGATCTTGTCAGGCATTGCTTCGGAAGTAGACACAGATGTTGCGGAGGTTCCTGAAGTTCCCGCCGCAGACCAGCCTGCCTTAGAGAAGGAATCTGAAACGATCTTTCCTATGGATGAGGCCGAAATTGCACTAGATGTGGGGGCGTTTATTGCTGCGGATACACAGAACGCGCAGCCGCATATGGAAGCCCTGGAAATTGATGCGGACGTAGAACCAACACCTGAGGATGTTGATGTTGCCCCCTTTGTTTCCGGGGGAACCGCGTCTGAAATTTGGGCCGGCATTGTTGCAGGTGAAAAGCGGCCTTCAGACATCAACGAATTGGTCGATGCGATTGGGGTGTTTTTGCAATCTTATACGCCGACACCAGCTGAAACCGATGCGGCAAAAGATGAAACCCCAGCGCCGGAAACTGATCCTCTTCGGGTGCCAGTGGCTGCGCGGGTTGCATCTGAACAAAAATCCGAATGGGATTTTCTGAACTAGCAAGCACATGTAACGCCTATCACATAATATAGCCAATAAACCGCCACCAGGCGGGTAACAGAAAACTAGGAATAAGAATGTCACTGGACAACGCACTTCAGACATCAATGGAGACCATTCCGGAATGCCTCGCAGCCGGATATATAGATATGACGTCCGGGATGTTACTGGGGGTACAGTCTTCGCCTGAGCAGCCACAGGATGTGCTGGAATCCCTTGCCGCAGCCACAGCCGATCTGTTTCAGGGCAGAAGCATTTCAGAGATCGAGGCGCGATTTAGTGCATCCCGTTCTGACGGAATGCAGGATGTTTATTTTCAGGAGATCATCGTGTTCAGTGCGGATTTCTTGCATCTATTCCTGCGCACCGACAGCTATCCTGATCATGTTATCTGCTATGTCTGCGATCAGGCGGCAAATCCGGGTCTTGTGCTTGCAAAGGCAAAGATGACGCTTGGGCAGGTCGCCGCCGCCGTTTAAAGCGCCCTAATACCCGGTCGTGCGATCCGCGAGATGCAGGAAGTCTTCACCGTTTTCGCCACGGCGGATGTTTTCTGCAATCACCTGTGATGAACTGTCCAAGCGGGTGTCAGCGGCCATATGGGGGGTGACCGTGACATTTGGATGCGTCCAATAAGGATGCGTGCCGGGCAGAGGTTCGATCCGGAAAACGTCAAGTGTCGCATGGGCGATCTGACCAGTATTCAGGGCGTCTAGCAAAGCATCATCATCAATCAAGGGGCCGCGACCTGGGTTAATAATGAATGCGCCTTTTGGCATCAGGGACAGGGTTTGTGCGTTCAGGGTGTTTTCTGTTTCCGGTGTGTTTGGCAACAGAAGCACCACGATTTCAGACCGCTTCAGAACCTTCTGCAATCCATCGGGGCCTGAAAAACAGGTGATGCCATCCAGATCTTTCTGACGGCGCGACCAGCCGGCGACATCAAAGCCAAATGCGTTTAACATTCTGGCGCAGGCACTCCCCAAAGCACCAAGTCCAAGAACAGTCACTTTACGGTTGCGGGCAAGGGGCGGCAGATGTGGTTTCCATTCGCCGTTCTGGCCTAGGATTTGTGCGTCCATGCCCAGATGGTGGCGCATGACATGCCCACAAACCCATTCGACCATACCTTCTTCCAAGCCCCGATCAACCATCCGGCAAAGGGGCTGTGTCAGAGTCTTATTGCCAATCACACGTTCCACCCCAGCCCAGAGGCTGAGGACAGCTTTGCATCTGGTATATGGGGTGAAGTCTTGCACGGCACTGGCCGGTGACCAAATCATGTAATCGACATCTTCCGGTGCCATCGTCCCGTCCTGAAAGGCGGCAAGATTTACGTTTAGTCCCGCGGTCTTAAACGCATCCTTTAGCGGTTCTTCCTGAGCAACCCAGTTGGAAGGTTTTGCTGCGAAAAGGACATTTACGGGCATCGGAATTCCTATCTTGGTCGGTGGATATGTGCGCTTTGAACAAAGCCGAATGCCACTAGAATTACAAGCATGGCTGATCCCCCGTAACTGACAAGAGGCAGGGGGACACCCACCACTGGTGCCAGTCCCATGACCATCGACATATTGACGGCAAAGAACAGAAAGAAGGTGGCTGCAATTCCTATGGTCATCAAAGCTGCGAAACGGTCTTTGTTCTGCATGGCCGAGGCAAGGCAAAACAACAAAACCAAAAGATACAGTCCCAAAAGAGACATGCCGCCAATGAAGCCGAATTCTTCAGCCAAGGTTGTGAAAATGAAATCAGTGTGCTTTTCGGGTAGAAAGTTCAGGCGGCTTTGGGTGCCCTGCATATATCCGCGCCCAGTCCATCCTCCAGAACCAAGTGCAATCTTGGATTGGGTGATGTGATATCCGTCCCCCAGAGGGTCCCGGGATGGATCGAGGAAGGTATCGATCCGGCGATACTGATAATCTTTCAGAAACTGAAGATCTGTCCCTCGGGTTTTAAACACGGCCACCACCACGCCAATAGCGCTGCCGATGACCCCGGCAAAATACCATAGGCTGACGCCGGCTGCGAACATCACAATGCCACTGCCTGTGATCAGAAGGATTGCGGTGCCAAGATCGGGTTGTCGCAGCACAAGCGCCACGGGAATAATCACAAGAAGAACCGGAACCAGAACCCAGAACGGATGTGAGACTTTGCGGATATCCAACCAGTCGTAATAGGCGGCAATCAGTAAAACCAACGTGACTTTCATCAGTTCAGACGGTTGCAGGCGCATAAAACCAAGATTTACCCAGCGTTGCGCGCCCATGCCAACTTCGCCGAACAGTTCCACTGCGATCAGCAATATTAGCGACACCAGATATGCAAGGGCTGCCATATTACGCCAGAACCAGACGGGCACCATGGCGACAAAAAACATGGCGACCATGCCCATGGCAAAGCGTTTCATCTGGGGTTCCGCCCAGGGCGTGAATGATCCGCCCGCGACGGAATAAAGCATCAAGAAACCCACACCACAAATCGTGCTGAGCAGAACAACCAAGGGCCAGTTCATATATAGAACTTTGCGCAACCCGGTGGGGGTGTGTTTGATCTGATATTCAAGATAGCTCATGCACGGCTGCTTTCTTCGCGCAGGGCATCAAAATCGCGCAGTTCCAAGGTATTCTGCATCTGACGGGCTTTGCTGCGTGCGGCTGACGGGTAGGCATCCAATGGGGCATATCCACCATACATCGCCTGCAGAAGAATATCCCGTGCCACCGGAGCAGCAGCTTTGGAACCGCCGCCGCCATGTTCCACGACAACGGAAACGGCATATTTCGGAGCATCATATGGGGCGAAACCAACGAAAAGCGCATGGTCGCGCTGTTCCCAAGGCACATTGCGGTTGTTCACACGGTTGTTCGAAACCTGGCTGGTTCCTGTTTTTCCGGCAAGGCGCTTGTCATCCATCGCGATACGTGACGCAAAAGCCGTGCCGCGCCGGTTGTTTGACACGGAAAACATGCCCTGACGCACTGCGCGCAGATGGTTTTCATTCAGTTCAAGCGACGGAGCATCTTCCAATGGAACCTCTGCCGAATTCACCGATTTGACCAATCGTGGCGTAATCGCACGACCTGTGGCAAGACGCGCGGTCATGACGGAAAGCTGTAAAGGGGATGCAAGAACAAAACCTTGCCCAATAGACGCATTCAGACTGTCCCCGATGACCCATTCCGCACCGCGCCGTTCCCGTTTCCAGGCTTTGTCCGGCGCAAGGCCCGATGACACCGCAGACATGGGCAGATCAAAACGTTCCCCAAGGCCAAGACGACGCGCCATTTCACTGATGCGTTCAATGCCGACACGTTCCGCAAGGTCGTAATAATAGACGTCACAACTGTTGCGCAGGCTTTGGTTGAGGTTCATGTGCCCGTGTCCGGAGTGCTTCCAGCAGTGGAACCGCCGCCCGCCGACTTCGACATAACCGCCGCAACGCACGGTTTCTTCGGTATCAATCAACCCGGCATCCAAAGCCGCCAGGGCAGTCACCATCTTGAAGGTGGATCCCGGCGGATAGGCGCCTTGAACGGCCTTTCCTTGTAATGGATTCAGGGGGTTACCGGTCAGTTCACCATAATCTGCCGATGATATCCCGCGCACAAATTTGTTTGGGTCAAAAGTCGGAACAGATCCACAGGCCAGAAGATCCCCTGTCTCGACGTCAATTACAACTGCAGATGCGCTTTCACCGGCCAGACGGGCCTGAATGAAGTTCTGCAAAGGCGCATCAATCGTCAGCTGTACGTTGTCGCCCGGAATACCTTCGCGCCGATCCAGTTCCCGGATCACCCGCCCGCCAGCGTTCACTTCGTTTCGTACATTTCCTGCCTGGCCACGCAACTGTCGTTCCAGTTTGTTTTCAACGCCGGACTTGCCAATCTGAAACTTGGGGATTTGCAGCAGCGGATCCTTGTCATCAATTCGTGACAGGTCATAATCTGATACGGGCCCCACATAACCCACCACGTGACACAGATCTTCCGCAACTGGATAGCTTCGGGACAGGCCGACTTCGGGGGTAATACCAGGCAGGGCAGGGCCGTTTACGGCAATCGCGGAAACTTCCTCCCAAGTTAGGCGATCGGCAACCGATACGGGCACATGAGGGGCACGATCCATGACCGCTTTCAGGGCTTTTGCACGGGCTACATCATCCATCGGGATTAAGGTCGAAAGCTTGTCCAACGCTTCTTCCGGATCGCCGGCGTCTTCGCGGACCATAACCACACGATAGTTCTGTTCGTTGGTGGCCAGAGGCACTCCGTTTCGGTCCCATAGCAATCCGCGTGCGGGGGCAATCAGCCGGTCTTTGATCCTGTTTTCATCGGCAAGGAGCCGGTACTGATCAGCCTGATCCACCTGAAGATATCGCATGCGTGCAGCCAAACCGCCGGAAAAGGCAAGCCAGGCAGTGCCGAGCAGCAATCCACGGCGTGTGATCCGGCGTGTGCTTTCTTCATTGTCCTTCGGTGGGCGACGCATCAGTTGGCCCCTCCATGTTCGCGATCACCTGGATACAGGAACCGGACTTTCAGAATGAATTGGCAGAATAACACCATCATAGGATAGGCAAGAACCGTTGAAAAAACCTGTCTGGCGGCCAGATCGAAAGGTGGTGGAGACAACAGAAGCAATTGCAGTGAAAACCGTGTGCCCAATGCCAGCGCGATTGTGACAACGATGACAATCGCCCATTCCAGTGCAAAAGGGAATTCTCGCATATAAGGGCTTCGTGAGCGCAGGAATTCGCTGGTGAGTATCATCAGAGCAACCCCAAGGCCGGGCGCGTGTTGCAGCAGAATATCCGCCAAGAAAAACACCAGGGCGATGGACAGTACAGGGATCTGATCCGGTCGACGAATGATCCAAGCAAAGGTCAGTGCCTGCAGAAAATCTGGCGCGGGAAAACGGGTTGGCACCGTCTGCATGGGGATCAGCTGAATAAAAATGATCAATCCGCACATCAACGGATACAACAGGCGCCAGCTCCAGAGATGTAAGCTGACCGGATCAATCATCTGTTGCTTCCACTGCGATGTCATCCGCTGCGGCGGACGTTTCTACCGATGTCTGTTCAGGGTCGGAGACCAACCCGCCCGCATCCGTCAACGGGACGGTTTCATGCAGACGGATTACCCGCAGAAATTCGAGCCGTTCATAATCAGCCGCAAGCAAGACGCGCAGGCGACCCCCAGGTGTTTCTGTGATTTGCCCAATCAACAAGCCGGCGGGGAAAACCCCCCCATCGCCGGATGACATGACGCGATCGCCGGGGCGCACAAGATCAGGCTTATCAAGCAGTTCAATTGCAGGGGCAGGGGTGTTGTCACCTGCCAGTAATGCACGTTGTCCGGACGGCTGAATTGTGATCGGGATACGGCTGTTTGAATCCGTCAGAAGTAAAACACGAGAACTGCGGTTGCCTACGCCGGAAATGCGTCCGACCAGGCCAAGCCCATCCATCGCAGCCCATCCATCGGTGATCCCGTCACGTTCCCCGACATTCAACAGAACAGACTGATGAAAGGGTGACCCACTGTCGGCGGTGACAACACCGGTCACCCAGGTCAGTTGTGGATCAAGGCGTACCTTGTTCAGGTCTAAAAGGCGGGCATTGCGTTGATCCAGCTGCAATGCAGCTTCTTGCCAGACACGCATTTCCTGCAGTTCGTTGCGTAATTCTTGGTTCTGTTCGTAGAGGCGCTGGTAGCTTTGAAAGTTGGCGACCATCTCAGAAAAGCCGGCGATCGGGGCCATGGCCCAGTCTGTGTTGGGCAGAATGGCGTCGGTAATCTGGGCGCGCATGCGTTCAACACGCGGGCTATCGATACGCCAGATCAGGAAGATTGCCAGCATAAACACAACAAGCATACCAACCAGGATCCGCCGGATCGGGCGGCCATAGTTTTCAGTCTGGGCGCGGTCACGGGCCACGGCGGACTCTCCTGGTTGTCTAACAGGGCTGGTTCGTCACAGGTGGTCAGACCACCTGAACGGCATATCAGCTATCGTAATCAATTACATGGCGCAGCTGCTTTTCATATTCCAGCGCTTTACCAGTGCCCAGGGCCACACAGTTCAGGCTTTCATCTGCAACAGAAACAGCTAGGCCGGTTTGTTCGCGCAGGGCCAGGTCCAGAGACCCCAGCAATGCACCACCGCCGGTCAGCATAACACCGCGATCAACAATGTCCGCCGCCAAATCTGGCGGGGTGGTTTCAAGCGCGGTCATCACAGCTTCGCAGATTTGCTGAACAGGCTCTGCCAATGCTTCGGCAACCTGCGCCTGGTTGATTTCGATTTCCTTAGGCACACCAGTCAACAGGTCACGGCCACGGATTTGCAGCGCGGCACCACGGCCATCGTCTGGCATACGTGCTGTCCCGATGGATGTTTTAATACGTTCCGCAGTGGCTTCACCCACCAGAAGGTTTTGCTGACGGCGCAGATAGCTGATGATTGCCTCATCCATACGGTCACCACCCACACGCACGGAACGCGCGTAAACGATGTCGCCAAGGGAGAGAACCGCAACTTCAGTTGTACCACCACCGATATCAACAACCATGTTACCGGTCGGATCCGTGATTGGCATGCCTGCACCGATGGCTGCAGCAATCGGTTCCGCAATCAGGCCCGCGCGACGTGCGCCAGCAGAGAGAACAGATTGACGGATCGCACGTTTTTCAACGGGTGTTGCACCATGGGGCACGCAAACGATGATCTTCGGTTTGGAAAATGTAGTGCGCTTGTGAACCTTACGGATGAAGTGCTTGATCATTTCTTCCGCAGTGTCAAAATCGGCAATCACACCTTCACGCATTGGACGAATGGCTTCGATGCTGCCTGGTGTCCGGCCCAACATCAGTTTCGCGTCTTCACCAACAGCAAGGACTTTCTTCACGCCATCTTTGACATGATAGGCCACAACAGAAGGTTCCGACAAAATAACGCCTTTACCTTTGACATAGACCAGCGTGTTTGCTGTGCCCAAGTCGATAGCCATATCTGATGAAAACAGACCGTTGAGTAGTCCCATGTGACGTGTGATCCCTGAAATGCAATTATAACGCGCAGACTCGGCTGCTTTAACGTTGAGTTTATGCGTCCTAGGCGGGTTATAGTAAAGGGTGTGCTGGGTGCAATGGGGTTTCAGGCGCGGGAAATCGCCCGTTTATGATGCAAGTTCACAATATTTCCCCCGTAGGGGAATGAATTCACACTGGTTTGGCAATATCTGTCCGTGTCCGGGCAAGATTTGTGTGGGGGGCGTGGCTAAGTACACAGGCAGGAAAATGAAAGGATTGTCATATGACTGATTTCTGGCTGCACCCGATACCGGGTTTTCAACTTGAGATCTGGGAGGAACTGATCGGCGACTGGTTTTTTGTCTTCGCTCTAGGGTTTCTGGTGTTTGAACTGGGGCTTTATGCGCTGCGAGGAAAGCTGTCGAAATCGATGGCTGGTGATACGGTCACCAACTATATCACACTTGGTTTCTTCATCATCACAACCACGCTTTTGTTCGCAACCTTCTATGCTGGTGTGTATTTGGTCGCGGCGGAATTCGCTGTGTTTGATATTCAGACGAACCTTGCGACATTGCTGATCTGCCTTGTGCTTGCCGATCTGGCCTATTACTGGGAACACCGCATCCTGCACCGGATCAATTTCCTTTGGGCAACTCATTCGGTGCATCACTCTAGCCCGTTTTTTAATATTTCGGTCGCATATCGTCACGGCCCGCTTGATGGATTTTGGCCTTTGTTTTTCCATTTGCCGCTGGTGTTGCTGGGGTTCGATCCTTTCTTGGTTCTGGTGGTGGAATTACTGGTGCAACTGTTCCAGACCGCCCTGCATACAGAAGTGATCGGCAAATTTTGGAAGCCGATTGAACTGATCTTCAATACGCCAAGCCACCACCGCGTGCACCATGGGTCTAATCGCAAATACTTGGACAAAAATTATGCCGGTATCTTCATTATCTGGGATCGCATGTTCGGTACCTTTGCAGAAGAAATCGAAGAAGTGAAATATGGTCTGACCCGCCCGATCAATTCCGTGAACCCTTTTGTTGCGTTTTTCCATGGGTTTACCCGCCTTGGGGCAGAGGTCGCGAAAGCGGACGGGATCTATAATAAGCTTGGCCACCTTTTTGGTCCTCCAGGTTGGAAGCCGAAAAAGAAACCAGTTGAAACCACTTTTAAGGAGGACAAGTAATGCCTTCGAATATGATGCGGCTGACCGCTGCCGCTGCCACTATCGCTTTGACTGTCGGAGGTGCTTATCTTGCCTCGGGCCTGCGGTATGTGGTGCCTGTTGCCAATGCCTCCACATCTGAAGTGGAAACCACCGCAGGCTATCAGATCAGTATTCATGATACGCGATCTGATCAGGGCACGCTTGTGATCTTGGCTTTTGATAATCAGGACGCATTTGACGCGCTCGATTATAAAAATGCTGCAGGTTATCTGGAAATTCCTGCCGACGCCGTGCCGCTGCGGGTGGATTTCCCGGATCTGACCGAGGGTTATCATGCCTTTTTCATCTTGCATGATGAGAACGGCGATTATGAGTTGAATTTTGAGGGCGATTTGCCGTCAGAAGGATACGCTGTCTCAGGTACCAATGAGGCTGAGGGTGCGCCGGTTTTTGACTATTCAGCGGTTGCACCGGGAATGCATGATTTGACTATGCGCTATTGGTTGCCATAGGTCGGTTATCGTTTCCCCAAAAGAAAATGCCCCGGAACATTTAAAAGTTTCCGGGGCATTCAAAGGATGGCGCCGCGACTGATGGCAGGGCGGCGCCTTTTTATTATACACTGTCGACCATAGTGATGGTTTTCACATTTTCACCTGGTGCGCTTGTCTCGCGCCGCACCAGCAGGCGGTTCAACGCATTTACATAGGCTTTGGCCGAGGCGACAACCGTATCCGTGTCCGCAGCCTGGCCTGTTGCTATACGGCCTTCTTCCTCAAGGCGAACAGAAACAGTGGCCTGGGCATCTGTGCCTTCGGTCACGGCGTGCACCTGATAAAGCTGCAGGTTCACATCATGGGGATAGATGGCTTTCACGGCATTAAACACCGCATCCACGGGACCGTCGCCGGTTGCGGTGGTTTGTTGGTCCACGCCATCAACAGTCAATGTCAGGTCTGCCGATTGCGGCGCTTCGGTGCCACAGATCACCCGCAGGAATTTCACCTGAATGGTTTCATGTTCAGCCTCAGAAGCGGAATCCCGCATCAGCGCCAGAACATCGTCGTCGTGTACTTCTTTTTTGCGGTCTGCCAGTGCTTTGAAACGCACAAACACGTCCTTCAGCTGATTGTCACCCACATCGAAACCCAGTTCAGCCAGCTTTGCGCGCAGCGCCGCACGACCGGAATGTTTGCCAAGCGGCAGGGATGTGCCTGACAGGCCCACATCTTCCGGACGCATGATTTCAAAGGTTTCTGCGTTTTTCAGCATGCCATCCTGGTGAATACCGCTTTCATGGGCAAAGGCGTTTTTGCCAACAATTGCTTTGTTGTATTGTACCGGGAAGCCAGACACAGTCGCAACACGACGCGAAATTTGCATCAGTTTGCGGCTTTCAATACCCGTGCGATAGGGCATGATGTCATTGCGCACTTTCAGCGCCATTACGACCTCTTCCAAGGCGGTGTTGCCTGCGCGTTCGCCCAGTCCATTGATGGTACATTCGATCTGACGCGCACCGGCTTCCACAGCGGCCAGAGAGTTCGCCGTCGCCATGCCCAAATCATTGTGGCAATGGGTTGCAAAGATGATGTCATCGGCACCCGGAACACGTTCCAACAGCATCTTAATCAGATCCGCACTTTCGCGGGGGGCGGTGTAACCGACGGTATCCGGGATGTTAATTGTGGTGGCACCCGCCTTGATCGCGATCTCGATTGTGCGACACAGGTAATCTTCCTCGGTGCGGGTCGCATCCATCGGGGACCATTGCACATTGTCGCAGAGATTGCGCGCATGGGATACGGTTTCGTGGATTTTATCCGCCATCTCATCCATGGACAGGCCCGGAATTTCGCGGTGCAAGGGGGATGTGCCGATGAAGGTGTGAATACGCGGCTGGGCTGCGTGTTTTACGGCCTCATAGCAACGATCAATGTCTTTGAAATTCGCGCGGGACAGGCCACAGATCACAGAGTTTTTTGAACGTTCTGATATCTCAGATACGGCCTTGAAATCGCCTTCAGATGCAATCGGGAAACCGGCTTCGATAATATCGACACCCATCTCGTCCAGCATTTCTGCGATTTCAAGCTTTTCGTCATGGGTCATGGTGGCGCCAGGGCTTTGTTCGCCGTCGCGCAGTGTCGTGTCAAAAATTAAGACGTGATCTTGGGTGGATGTATCAGACATAGTCGTATCTTTCGGTTCGGGCCGCAGCTTGAATATTTGTTTGCGGGGGAATCAGTTTCTTCTGTGAAGTCCGGCGCTGTATACCCTCTGAGCGGTCGCGCCGAAAGGCACGCTCAGAGGCGAGTAAGCAGAAGAAGAGCAGATAGCGCACGTACAGACTGCGCGGTGGCGCAGGGCAGGGTGGCGTTATGTGCTTTGATCAACATGGGCGCGATCATATCCGCAGTTTCAGATTTGAAAAGAGGGTTTGAACAAAAAAGTAAAATTACCGCCTTGATCAGTTTTCAACGGCTGGTGTCTCTAGCGCTCCCGGTACGGGTTCTGTTGGTGTCGAAACTGGCAATACATCGTTCTCCCAAACCCCTTCGGAAACCTCACCGCTGGCATAACGCAGCGTGCCCTGTCCATGGCGTTTATTGGCCATAAAGGCACCATCATATACATCACCATTTGCATGGGTCAGAATGCCTTGGCCTTCGATTTTTCCGTTAACCCACTGGCCAATATAACGGAAGCCATCCGGTACATCGAGTTCACCATGCCCATTAGGCAGATCCTGCGTATGTTCGCCGGTATAGATCGCCCCACTGGCATATGTTGTGACGCCTGGCCCATCTCGGTGACCACCAATCCAAGCCCCATCATAGGTGAATTTTTCGGGAACCTCGATCCGTCCTTGGCCATGGGGGCGGCCATCGCGAAAGCCACCGACATAGGTGACACCATTGCTATAGGTCGCGGTGCCTTCACCATCGATCAGGCCGTTCTTCCATTCACCATCATAGCTGCCACCACCCGGGTATTCGATGCGCCCGGTGCCATGGGCAACACCGGCGGCCAGATAGCCTGTATACACAGACCCATCAGGGTAGGTGACAACACCTTCTCCCATAATCTGACCTTCCGCCCATAGACCAGTATAGGCGTAACCATCTGTCAGGGTCAGCGTGCCCTGGCCATGGCGCAGGTCATTCTGATAGTTGCCTTCATAAACATCGCCATGTGTTGTAGTCATGACCGCCGCACCAGACCGTCGCCCGTTTTCAAAGTTGCCTTCAAAGACATCGCCGTTCTGATAAGTCAGACGGCCTTCGCCATGCATCTGGTTGTTGTCCCAGTTTCCCGTGTAATGCAGCCCGTCTTCAGACGTGAATTCACCTGTGCCATGACGCCGATTGTTAACCAATGCGCCGTCATAACGTGCGCCATCTGGATAGGTCACGCGACCCTCGCCTTCACGGCGCCCTTCTACCCATTCGCCCTGATAGACAAAGCCGTTGGGGTTTCGCAGGGTGCCCGGGCCATGGTGTTCAGATCGTTGAAAACCGCCTTCGTAGACAATGCCATTAGCATAGATCGCGATGCCATTGCCTGTGAAATCCCCCTGCTGCCAATCTCCTTCGTAGGTGCTGCCATCGGTTAGGGATAGTTTGCCAAAGCCATCAGGAATGCCTGCGATCAATTCGCCAGCATAGGTCGCACCATCTGAATATGTCATTTCACCCTGGCCGGAAATGGCATCGTCGCTCCATTGTCCGACATAGCGAAACCCGGAAGGCAGGCTGTAAGTGCCATGCCCTTGACGTTTTCCATTCAGCAATGTGCCTTCGAAGATACCACCATGGCTATCTTCGATACGGGTCACTTCCGATAACACCAAAGGGGTTTCTTCCTGGACAATCGGTGTGTTCGTGTCCTGTGCCTGCGCTGGCAGTATCAGAGGAACAAAGGCGACAGAGGCGAGGGGCAACATGCACAAACGATGAAAAATGCGAGGTTTGGCTGGCATGAAACTCTCCGGATGGGGGCAGCAGATGTGTGGATCTCGCCACGGTTTTTCCGCAGGTTAACGGTGCCTGGTGTGGCTGACAACGGAAATTCACATGTTTTACAAAACAGTTTCTGAACAATTCAGCCGGGGTGGTTTCACTTGCCGAAATCTCTGTTAAGAAGTTGCCAGAGTACCGGTTGTTCAACAGGTCGGAATACGGAGACTAACATGGCAGATCGTTTTAAACTGACACTGGCTCAGCTGAACCCAACCGTTGGCGCGATTGAAGCCAACGCGGATAAAGCACGGGCCGCTTTTGCCGAGGGGCAGGCCGCAGGTGCAGATATGGTGGCGCTGCCTGAAATGTTCATTTCTGGCTATAATACCCAAGATCTGGTGATGAAACCTGCGTTTCAGGCCGCCTGCATGACTGCTGTCAAAGCTTTGGCCGTGGACTGTGCGAATGGTCCGGCGTTGGGCGTTGGTGGGCCTTTTGTGGAAGATGGTAAGCTGTTCAACGCTTATTTTATTCTGAAGGGGGGCAAGATTGCATCAACCGTTCTGAAACATCATCTGCCCAATGAAACCGTTTTTGATGAAGTCCGGATCTACGACAGTGGCCCGCTTGGCGGCCCTTATTCCGTGGGCAATACACGCATTGGTACGCCGATATGCGAAGATGCTTGGCATGAAGATGTTGCTGAAACCCTGGCCGAAACCGGGGCGGAATTCCTGTTGGTGCCCAATGGATCCCCTTACTTCCGCAATAAAATGGATGTGCGTTATTCCCATATGATGGCGCGGGTGACCGAAACAGGCCTGCCGCTGATTTATCTCAATATGGTCGGTGGTCAGGATGATCAGGTCTTTGACGGTGGTTCTTTCGTGCTGAACCCCGGCGGGGAAATTGCCCTGCAGATGCCGGTGTTTGACGAAGCGATTGCCCATCTGGAACTGGAACGCACTGATGATGGCTGGCGCGCGGTGAAATCTGATTTGGCTTCACTGCCGGATGAGTGGGAACAGGATTACCGCTGTATGGTGGAAAGCCTGCGTGATTACATGGGTAAGACCGGTTTCAAAAAGGTGTTGCTGGGTCTGTCTGGCGGCATTGATTCTGCCATCGTTGCAACCATTGCCGCGGATGCATTGGGCCCGGAAAATGTGCGTTGCGTGATGTTGCCGTCTGAATATACATCCCAAAGCTCGCTTGATGACGCCAAAGACATCGCAGAACGTTTGGGATGCCATTATGATTTCGTGCCGATTGCTGAAGGGCGTAGTGCGATCACCAATACCCTTGCCCCGCTTTTTGCCGGCCGTGATGAGGATGTGACCGAGGAAAACATTCAGTCCCGTTTGCGTGGTCTGCTGCTGATGGCTATGAGCAATAAGTTTGGTGAGATGCTTTTGACGACTGGCAATAAATCTGAGGTCGCCGTTGGCTATGCCACGATTTATGGTGATATGTCAGGTGGTTATAATCCGCTGAAAGACATGTATAAAGTGCGCGTCTTTGAAACCTGTCGCTGGCGCAATGCCAATCATCGGCCTTGGATGGCAGCGCCTGCGGGGGAAGTTATTCCGGTGTCTATCATCGACAAACCACCTTCAGCGGAATTGCGCGATGACCAGAAAGACAGCGATTCACTGCCGCCCTATGAGGTTCTAGATGCGATCCTTGAAGGCCTGGTGGATGATGAAAAATCCGTTGCTGATTTGGTTGCCGAAGGTCATGACCGCGCGACGGTGAAGCGGATCGAACATCTGATCTATATTTCGGAATACAAACGCTTTCAATCTGCCCCGGGCACACGTCTGACGCAAAGTGCCTTTTGGCTTGATCGTCGTTATCCGATTGCCAGCCGTTGGCGCGATAACGGCTGATTAGTCAATGCCTTCGGGCATGTCCCCGACCAGATAACGCGCGCCGGTTCCATTGTGGCGGGCGTTGTCTAAGGGGTTGTAAAGTTCACATTTTTTCAAGCTGAGACAGCCGCAACCAATGCAACCGTCCAACTTGTCACGCAACCCTTCTAGGGTTTTGATCCGGGCGTCTAGGTCGGCGCGAAAATGTCGGCTGATCTTGCCCCAGTCGGCCTTGGTTGGTGTGCGGCCTTCGGGCAGGCGGGACAATTGTTCTGCGATTTCTTTTAGGGAAAAATCAAACTGTTGCGCGATCTGCACAAAACTGAGACGCCGGATATCGGCGCGACGAAATCGGCGTTGACCGCCTGCGTTTCGTTCTGAAAACACAAGCCCTTCTGTTTCGTAATATCGAATGGCGGACACCGCCAGGCCAGTGCGTTTGGCCAGTTGCCCAATGGATAGAAAGTCACGGTGATGCATGATCTGGCCTTTCGAATTTTTTGCTTGATCTCAAGTTAACTTGAGGAATTAAACATCAAAAATCAAATGAAATCAACGACAGGAAATGTCATGTCAGAAGCGATGCTTGAACATATCAATATCACCGTTAAAGATCCGGATGCCACTGCAGAGATGCTGAACCAGCTGTTTGGCTGGCGGGTGCGCTGGCGTGGGGAGGCGAAATACAAAGGCACGACGCTGCATGTTGGCGGGGAGAACAGCTATATCGCTGTGTATAGTTCCGGCGGCAATGATCCGGTGAATTTTGATCGTTATAAAACCCCGGGGGCCATGAACCATATTGGGGTGGTTGTAGAGGATCTGGATGCGGTGGAAGCCAAGGTCAAAACCCTGGGTTTCACGCCGCATAACCATGGCGATTACGAACCCGGTAAGCGGTTCTATTTTGATGATGCGGATGGGATCGAGATCGAGGTGATCAGCTATGTTTAAAGCCCGGATCTGGGGCTGAGTATGCCATGCACAAAGCATGCACATGTTATGCATATCTTATGCATACACAGCGTTCGCCCCGTTAACGGATATTAAGGGGGCGATTTCCCTTGAAACTGGACATTTGCGCGTGGGTATGAAACACCACGCGCGACCTGATATTGTGTCAGGGTTCAGAGGAAACGTATCAGATGACCACCACCCGTTTTGCACCGTCGCCCACCGGCTATATTCATATCGGCAACCTGCGCACAGCACTTATGAATTACCTGATCGCACGACAGAACGGCGGACAGTTTATTCTGCGCCTGGATGACACCGACCCTGAGCGTTCCAAAGAAGAATATGTCGATGGTATCAAAGAGGACCTGACCTGGCTTGGCCTGACCTGGGACCGGGTTGAACGCCAATCTGACCGTTTGGATCGTTACAATGAGGCGATGGATCAACTGCGGGCCTCTGGCCGTCTGTATGAATGCTTTGAGACCCCGGTTGAACTGGACCTGAAGCGTAAGAAGCAGCTGAACATGGGCAAACCACCGGTCTATGACCGGGCGGGTTTGAACCTGACGGATGCGGAAAAAGATGCGCTGCGTGCGGAACGTGGCAATGGGCACTGGCGGTTCAAGCTGGATCACGAACGCATTGAATGGAACGACGGTGTTCTTGGCGATATTTCGATTGATGCGGCATCCGTGTCAGACCCGGTTCTGATCCGTGCGGATGGGCAATATCTGTATACGCCTGCGTCCGTTTGTGATGATATTGATTTCGGCGTGACCCATGTTGTGCGCGGTTCTGACCATGTGACCAACACGGCAACCCAGATCCAAATCATCAAAGCGCTGGGCGGGACTGTGCCAGAATTTGCGCATCATTCCTTGCTGACCGATGCGGATGGCGGGGCGCTGTCCAAACGTCTGGGCACCTTGTCCCTGCGTGATCTGCGCGCGGCAGGGATTGAACCTATGGCGATGCTAAGCCAGCTTGCGCGTCTTGGGTCTGCTGATCCGGTTGAACTGCGTTCACAGATGCAAGAACTGGTCGATGGGTTTGACATCAGCAAGTTCGGATCTGCCCCGACAAAGTTTGACGTGGAAGACCTGAAGCCGCTGACGGCGAAGGTGAACCATGGGCGTGATTTTGCAGATGTATCTGATTACATTTCGAAAATCGGTGTGCCTGCGGATCAGGCCGAAGCATTCTGGACCTTGATGCGTGAAAACATCACGTTGCTGTCTGATCTGGAGGGCTGGTGGGCCTTGCTGCGTGATGGCGCCGAACCAGTGATTGAAGACGAAGACACAGATTTCGTTGCGCAAGCCTTGTCTATGATGCCTGAGATGCCATTTGACGAGACATCCTGGGGCACCTGGACCAAAGCCGTGAAAGACGCCACCGGACGCAAGGGACGCGGGCTGTTCATGCCGCTGCGCAAGGCACTGACCGGTCAGGCACATGGCCCTGATATGGGGCAGCTTTTGCCGCTGATGCAGGTCATTCGCGCGAAATGATGGATTTTGGCCTGCCCGATTTGATTGGTGTCTGCGGCACTTTGATGGTTGGGCTGGCCTATCTGGCGACACAGATGCGCTGGATGAATTCTGACGACCTGGCCTTTCCGGTTGTGAACCTGGCCGGGTCGTTTTTGATTGCATTTTCCCTTTGGTATAACTTCAATCTGGCGTCTGCCCTGATGGAAGGTTTCTGGATTGTGATCAGCCTGATTGGCATTGTGCAATATCTGCGCACACGTTGATTTTTTGCACAAAAATGTGAATGCCGCGGGTGATGTGTGCGCTGGCGCAGGTTTTCATTTGCGACCGGGCCGTTCACAGTAGCGTGAACAGCGACGGGAGCCAGCATGTCCGATAATCCTCAGGCCAAATTTCTTACGGGGAACTTATTCAAACACGTGACGACCATGTCGCTGACGGCCTCTATCGGGTTGATGGCGATCTTTATGGTCGATTTCGTGGATATGGTTTTCATTTCGATGTTGGGCAAAGCAGAGCTTGCGGCGGCGGTCGGATATGCGGGTGCGATCCTGTTTTTCACGTCAAGTTTTGGCATTGGCATGTCGATTGCGGCGGGGGCATTGGTAGCCCGGGCTTTGGGGCAGGGTGACACGCAAATGGCCAGTCGTCGGGCGGCCAGTGCGATGTTATACGGTGTTGGCGTGGGTGCGCTGTTTGCGGCTGCGATCTGGATGAACCTACATTTCCTGGTGGGGCTGATGGGCGCCACGGGGGAAACACAGGATTTGGCTGTCAGCTATATGCAAATCATTGTTCCGGCTTTGCCTTTGCTGATCATTGGGATGATTGGTGGGGCGATTTTGCGGGCCCATGGGGCGGCGAAACGGGCGATGTTTGCAACCATTCTTGCGGGTGTTGTGAATGCGGTTCTGGATCCGATCCTGATCTTTGGGTTGAACCTTGATCTGACGGGGGCGGCGCTGGCGTCTGTTGCGTCCCGTTTTGCGATTGCAGGGGCTTCGCTATATCCGATTTTCAAACATTACGGCGGGCTGGCGAAACCCACATCTGAAGAGTTCCGCGAAGATTTTCCAGCCATTCTGACCATTGCGATCCCGGCGATCCTGACACAATTCGCAACCCCCCTGGGCCAGGCGTTTGTCACGCGGTCCATGGCGGCCTATGGCGAGGCGGCGGTCGCGGGGATGGCGATTGTTGGGCGTTTGACGCCGGTTGCCTTTGGCGCGGTGTTTGCCTTGTCCGGGGCGATCGGCCCAATCATTGGCCAGAACGCAGGCGCAGGTCAGCAAGACCGGGTGAGCCAGGCCTTTATGGAGGGGCTGAAATTCTTGGTGCTTTGGGTGGTTGCGATGTCTGGGCTGTTGTTCCTGCTGCGCCCACTGATCGCCGGGTTGTTTGCGGCCGAAGGCCTGACTTTGACACTGGTATTTTTGTTCTGCGGGCCGCTGTCACTGATGTTCTTTTTCAACGGTGTGATCTTTGTCGGCAACGCGGCGTTTAACAACCTGGGCCACCCGTTTTATTCCACATGGATCAACTGGGGCCGTCACACATTGGGTACGATCCCCTTTGTTTGGGTTGGGGCGGCGTGGTTTGGGGCACCTGGCGTGTTGATCGGTCAGGCCGCGGGCGGTGTGATCTTTGGCGCGCTTGCCTTTGTTCTGGCAAAACGTGTGATGGCGCGGGGCACGGCACCTGCAAAACCGCAGGAGTTTTCCCGTCAGGGCCGGCTTATGGCCCTGTTTTCATTGCGTCGTTGATCACCAGAGCGGAAAGTCCGCCTGCAGCACACGCGTCTGGCCCATTGCGGTGAGGCGCGTGTTTGTTTCTGCCTGAAGGCCGGGATCACATAGTTGCGCACGCGGATAAATCGGTGCGGTGCGGTCATCCAGATAGCTGCCGGTCCAGTTGAAGGTCGTGCTGAAAAAGTGATCAACGCCCGCAGCACCGAAGACATCAAAATACCCCTGAACAACCACATCAAGATAGGACAGAAGGATGGGGTTCTTATCGCTGACGGGTTGCTGTTCATCCGGGGCGACGGAATAGACCACGGTGAGGCTGTCATCAGACATATCGCCCATCTTATGGGTCAGTTCCGGGCCAAGGGGCACGCGTTGATAGGCGGCTTCACGTTGATCGAGCGCGTCCCAGCCTTGATCCGGTACTTCTGCGATCAGCCCGTCTATGGCACTGGTGTCATCGCGAATGACGGACAGGTAAGGCAGGGCACGGGCGGGCGTTGCGACCCAGACGCGTTTCCATCCCTGCAACCGCGCAGGCGCATGATTGGCGTGATCATGGGTGCCTTTGTGCACAAGCGACCCGTAACCGAAGAAAAACCGTTTCATAGCTGATCCAGATGTGCGGCGATCATCTGTGCAAGCGCGGGTGCTGTGATATCTCGGGACATATATTCCTGGCCTTGATCGGCGTCGGTTTCAGACAGAACCGTGCCGCGACGGCTTTCAATCAAGGCGCTGGCGTAGTCTTTGGAAAATTCAGGGTGTCCCTGTACGGTGATGGCAAAACCGGGATACCAAAGGGCGGCATGTTCGCAGAAGTCAGAACTCGCGATGGTTTTTGCGCCTTCGGGCAGAATTTCGACCTGATCCTGGTGATAGGCCTGTAGATTAAGGCTGGTTGGCGTATCGCCTAGGGCATCGGGCCAAGCGGATGTATCATAAATATGCGGGCCAACGCCCCAACCTTTGTCTGATTTGCGCACGGTGCCACCCAGGGCCTGGGCGATCAGTTGATGACCAAAGCAAATGCCGATCATCAGGCTGCCTTTGGTCTTTGCATCGCGGATCAAGTTTTCAAGGGGCGCGATCCAAGCATGGTCTTCGTAGACGCCAAATTTTGACCCGGTAATCACCCAGATATCCGCCTGTGCGCCGTCCTGTGGAATGTCGCCAGACAGCACGGGATAGAAGGTGAATTCTGTGTTATACTGGGCGGAAAGTGGTTTCAGCCAGTTTTCGACCATAGACGGGTAATTGCCAAAATCAGGTGCCAGTTCTTCCGGGGGCAGGCCGGTTTCCAATACGCCGATTTTCAGGGTTCTGGTCATGGTGGGCTCCGGTCTTATGGTCCATCCTGGAATGTATACCAGCGATAGAGAAGTGGCAGAATGTGACGGCGATAGCGTCCAAAAGGGAAAGCTGCAAGGGGCTGTTCAAGGAAATTGGGGGCGGTGGTTTCATGCGCCGTGCCCAGCAGTTTCTCTGCCACCAGCTTGCCGCAGTAGCTGCCCATCGCCACGCCATTGCCATGATAACACATGGCAGCGTAAGCATTTGGCAGATCCGGGAGAGCGCCTGCAAAGGGCACAAAGTTGCGCGCGCCCGCGATCAGACCAGACCAGAAATAGGGCGTGCCGATATGGGCCCAGGCGGGGAACATGGTTTCGAAATGCTGACGGGTGGCGAGTTCTGCCTCTGCAAAGGCCTGGGGGGTGGCCGATGTTGCACCGCGCATCCCAAACAACATGCGATTGTCGGGAAGCAGGCGGAAATAGTGTAGCAGATTGCGCGTGTCGTAACACATTTGGCGTGAGGTCCAGCCTTGTTTGGCCAGCTCGTCTTGGGTCAGGGGGCGGGTCACAAGAATGTTGGATTGCACCGGAAGATAGCGTGATTTCAGCTGTGTTGGCAGATTTTCGGAGCTGTAGCCATTGGTTGCGAAGATCACTTTGCGGGCGCGCAGGGTGGCCTGTGGCGTGCGCAGGATGTGGTTGCCATCTTTGAATTCCGCGCTGAGGACCGGCGTGTCGCCATGAAGGGCCGCGCCGGATTTTACCACCGCATCCGCAAGACCCGTGGCGTATTTCAACGGGTTCAGAGCGAAACCAACGGGGATGGTCAGGGCGCCTGCGAAACGGGGGCGTTTGGTGTTAACCGTGGCATTTAAGCCTTGGTCGCTAAGGTGGTCCGCGTCGTGTAGCGGGGCGTCGAGCCCATAGATTTCCCGAATTTCGGCCTGTTCATGGCGCAGATTTTCCATTGCAGTTGCGGTGTGGGCAAGGATGGTTTCGCCGTCAGAATGGCGGTCAACATCTAGGGTGTGATCCTGCAGAAACTGGTCTACATGATCAACAGATGCACGTTGGGTCTGGGCCCAGGCCTGAGCATCCGCAGCACCAAATTTTTTCACAAGTTCAGAATATCCCGCGTGGGCCCCGCCAAGACAGCAGAACCCGCCGTTTCGACCAGAGGCCCCCCATCCCGGTTGCCCGCTGTCAAGGACGACAACATCTTCACCCGCGAGATGCAGAGCGGCGTGCAAGCCGGTGTAGCCTGCGCCAATGATTGCGATGTCACAGGTTTTGTCTGTGGTCAGCGCAGCGTAGGCAGGGGCATTGGTTGTCGTGTGCCAATAGCTGTTTTCATGGGGCAAAGGGCCATAGGCCTCTGCCTCATAAATTCGACTTAAGGGGGCGTCAGAGGCGGCCAAGATAGACCTCATATTCCACCTGTGTCAGGCGGGTGGCGATCTTTTGGATTTCGTCACGGCGCAGGGTGGCGTAGATATCGCGATACTGTTGTCCAAAGATTTCAGCGGCGATGTCGGCCTGTACAAAACGTTCCACGGCCATCAGCCAGTCATGGCCAAGTGGGGCGGATGGTGTTGCCTGTGGATCATCAAGTGACAGGGGCAGGGCAGGTTTGGTTTCGATCCCGTGCAACATGCCGCCAAGGATGGCTGCGAAGGCGAGATAAGGGTTCACATCCGCGCCAGAAATCCGGTGTTCCAGGCGTGCGCCGGGGCCTTTTGTCGCCGGAATGCGCACAGAAGCCCCGCGATGATCCAGCGCCCAATCCGGCGCGGTTGGCGCGAAACTGTTGGGCTGAAAACGGCGATAGCTGTTCATATGCGGGGCAAAGATTGCCTGAAGATCGGCCATGGTGGACAGCACGCCAGCCACCGCGTTTTGCAGGGTTTCCCCCACGCCGCTTGCTGCTGAAAACACATTGTCGCCAGCGCCATTCACAAGGGACGCATGCAGATGCATCCCGTTGCCGGGAAATTCTGCATAGGGTTTGGCCATGAAGCTGGCTTCCATCCCGTGACGCGCCACAACCGCACGCACGAGACGACGGAACAATAGGGCAGTGTCTGCGGCCCGCAGCACGTCGCCTGTGTGGTGAAAGTTGATCTCAAACTGGCCAGGGCCGTATTCCGCGATCAACGTGTCTGTGGCCAGACCCTGGGCCGAACATGCAGCCTGAATTTCAGTCAGGATGTCTTCCTGCCGATCCAGAATTTCCAGATCATAGTTCTGCGCATCGGGGGTGCGGGCCGGGGGGATGGGCGCATCTGAGGCATTGGCGCGCGGTTTGAAAATGTAGAATTCAAGTTCGCTTGCCACCACCGGAAACATATCTTTTGCAGCAAAGCGATCCAGAACAGATTTCAGTATGCCGCGGGGGGACAGTGGATTGCTGTCCTTGCCCGGTTCGACCATTTCCACCAGCATCTGGGCGACATTTCCCTTGGCCCAGGGGACGGGCGCAAGGCTGCTTGTGACAGGGGTAAGATGACCGTCGGGATCCCCGGCCACAATGCCGAGACCGGTTTCTTCAACCTCTTCGCCCAGAATGTTCGGGGCATAGGTGGAGAGGGGCAGGCGTACGTCACCTTTGGCGAATTTACCGGTCTGATCGCCCGGCAGCCATTTGCCCCGCAGGATGCCGTTGAGATCGCACAGCATCAATTCGATCCGGTCAGGTTCACCGAAGGTGGTGCAATATCCGGCAAAGGATTTTTCGAAGTCAGACATCTGCAGCGGCCTCTTGTTCAGCGCGTTTCTTGCGGGCGGCGGATTGTTTGGCGGACAGGGATGCCACGATGACGCCAATGGCCACGATTGTGATCATGATGGTCGACAGCGCGTTGATTTCCGGTGTGACGCCCCGGCGCACACGACTGAAAATTTCAATCGGCAGGGTTGATGCACCCGCACCTGAGGTGAAGCTTGCGATCACGAAATCATCCAGCGACAGGGTGAAGGCCAAAAGCCAGCCCGAAATCACAGAGGGCGCGATGATTGGCAGGGTCACCAGACGGAAGGCCTCGAACGGCGTGCAGCCCAGATCAAGCGCGGCTTCTTCCAAGGATTGATCAAAGCTGACCAGACGCGAAGACACCACAACTGATACGTAACACATTGAAAACGTGGTATGCGCCAGGATGATGGTGAACAACCCGCGATCAACGTTCAGAGCGATAAACATCAACAAAAGCGACAGACCGGTGATGACTTCGGGCATCACAAGCGGGGCGTAGATCATGCCGGAGAACAAAGTGCGCCCCCGGAATTTCCCACCACGCACAAGGATCCAGGCGGCCATAGTGCCAAGGACTGTCGCGAATGTTGCTGAAGCGATGCCGATTTTCAATGTGGCCCATGCGGCCTTAAGGAAGGCCTCGTTCTGCATCAATTCGCCGTACCATTTGGTCGAGAACCCCGCCCATACGGTGACAAGTCGGCTTTCGTTGAAACTGAAGATGATCAGCAACAGAATGGGCAGATATAGGAAGGCAAAACCAAGTGTCAGGGATGTGACATTAAACCATGATAAACGTCTCATAGGCCTGCCTCCTGGTTTTTCTGCTGGTTGCGCTGAAAGAGCACGATGGGGATGATCAGGATCAGCAGAAGGATGACAGCAACGGCGCTGGCAACGGGCCAGTCGCCGTTTTTCTCAAATTCTTCCACCAGAACCTTGCCGATCATCAGGGTGTTTGAACCGCCCAGAAGTTCCGGGATCACATATTCGCCAAGCGCGGGAATAAAGACCAAGAAGCAGCCCGCAATCACACCAGGTCGCGATAGGGGCACAGTCACCAGCCAAAAGGCAGATGTACGGGTGCAGCCCAAGTCAATCGCGGCCTCATTCAGGCTTTCGTCCAGCTTTTCGAGCGTCGCGTAGATTGGCAGCACCATGAACGGCAGATAGGTGTAAACGATGCCAATATAGACGGCGATATTGGTGTTCAAAATGACCAAGGGTTCATCAATAATTCCAAGCGCCATCAAGATCTGGTTCAGATAGCCGGTCTGGCTGAGGATACCGCGCCATGCGTAGACCCGGATTAGGAAAGACGTCCAGAAGGGCAAGATCACAAGCATCATCAGCATGGGGCGATATTGTTCGGGGGATCGCGCCATGGCCCAGGCGAAGGGGAATCCAACAGCTAGGGTTAGGCATGTCGAAAATAATGCGATTTTCAGGCTGGACAGATAGGCCGTGTAATAGAGGTGGTCTTGTAGTTCAACAAACCCTGACAAAGAGGGGAAGAACCATGAGAGAGCGATGACGCCAAGAATGACCAGAACGGCGGCGGCCGCAAGGCCCAGCAAAAATGCGGCGAGACGATCGGAGAGTGACCCGTCAGTTTCCCCACTGAAGGCCGAGCGGAGCCTCGGGTAAAACAGAAGGATTAATGCAGCGAGCAGGGCAATACCGGAGAGAACCGCAATCACGGCACCGGCGCCAATCAGGCGATAGTTTTCGAAACTCAGCTGAGTGATCAGGTGCCAAATGCCCGTTTCTGGGTCGTATTGCGGCATATAGCGCGGAATCGACAGGGCGTATTCCGACAGAGAGATTTTGAAAACGATCGCAAAAGGGATCAGGAACAGCATCAGCAGCCAGAGATATGGCGGCAGGATGAGGGCGGTGCGGCGCAGAATATTCATGATTACTGCGCCAGTACGACACCGGCGGTGTCTGTAAAGCTGAGGTAGACTTCGTCGTCCCAGGTGAAGCTGCGTCGCGAAATTCGGCGGTTGTTGGCGGCCTGCGCTTTGATCACTTCACCCGTGGCCAGCTTGACGTAATAGGTCGAAATATTGCCAAGGTAGGCGATGTCTAGAACCTTGCCTTTCAGCACGTTCGCTGCGTCGGGCTTTTCAGCAGAAACCGCGATCTTTTCCGGGCGGATCGCGTAATGAACGGCGCCGTGCAGGTCGGTGCCGCAGGATGTGTTGATCTTTGGTTGGCCTTCGCCCCAGGCAATGGCGCAGCCCGCGTCGGTCTTAGAGGCATGACCTTTCAGGATGTTCACATCCCCAATGAAGTCAGCCACATAGGTTGAATTTGGGTTCTCATAAATGCGGTCGGGCGTGTCGACTTGAACCAATTTTCCGTGGTCCATCACAGCAACACGAGAGGCAACCGTCATGGCCTCTTCTTGGTCGTGGGTCACGATGACAAAGGTGGTTCCGGTGCTTTCTTGGATGTCCATCAGTTCAAACTGGGTTTCCTGGCGCAGCTTTTTATCCAGCGCGCCGAGCGGTTCATCCAGCAGCAAAAGTTTCGGCGCACGGGCAAGTGCGCGGGCCAGTGCCACACGTTGACGCTGACCACCTGAGATCTGATCGGGTTTGCGTTTGGCGAATTTACCAAGCTGCACAAGGCGGATCATTTCATCCACGCGGGCATCGATATCGCCTTTGGCCATGCCATCACGTTTCAGACCAAAAGCGATGTTATCGGCGACTGAAAGATGTGGGAACAGCGCATAGGACTGGAACATCATATTGGTGGAACGCTTGTTCGGAGGGATCGGAGCGATGTCCTGACCATCCAGAATAATTGTGCCTTCGGTCGGGTTTTCAAAGCCCGCCAGCATGCGCATCAGGGTGGTTTTACCACAGCCAGAGGGGCCAAGCAGGGCGAAGAATTCGCGCTCATAGATTTTCAGGTTCAGATTGTCGATTGCGGTAAATTCGCCGAAACGTTTGGTGACGTTCTGAAATTCAATCAGTGGCGTTTCTTCGCTGTTTTCCCAAGGCGCAAAATTGCTGTCGATGGCCTGTGTATTCATAACTACCCCTCCCCGATATTAGGGCGCGGGCGATGTGCCGCCCGCGCCAATATTTTGACAATCTGGCTTAAACGCCGGACTTAATTTTTGTCCACAGACGTGTCACTACGCGCTGTACGCGGGCAGGGTATGCGTTTGTGATGTATAGGTTTTCCAGTGTCGCCTCATCCGGGTAAACGGCGGTATCGGCGAGGATTTCTGGATCAACAAATTCATGCGCGGCAGAGTTGCCGTTGGCATAATTCACATAGTTTGTTGCGGCTGCGATGTTTTCTGGCTGCATCAGGAAGTTGATGAATTTATGCGCGCCATCCGGGTTGGGGGCGTCAACCGGAATTGCCAGCATGTCAAACCACATCTGCGCGCCTTCAAGCGGGGCGTTATATGCGATTTCGATGCCATTCTCTGCTTCGGCTGCACGGTCGCGGGCCTGTAGAACGTCGCCTGAGAAACCATAGCCAACACAGATGTCACCATTTGCCAGCGCGTTGATGTATTCTGAGCTGTGGAATTTCTGGATATAGGGGCGCACAGCGGCGAAGACGGCTTCGGCCTTTGCGATGACTTCCGGATCATGGCTGTCTGGATCTTCGCCAAGATATGCCAGCGCGGCGGGGATCATTTCGGATGGGGCGTCGACCATCTGAACACCACAAGCGGCTAGTTTTTCCATGTTTGCGGGATCAAAGATCAGCGCAAGGGAATTGATCGGGGCGTCTTCGCCCAGCAGTTCCTGAACCTTGCCAACATTCACGCCAATACCGGTGGTGCCCCACAGGTAGTTTACGGCATGTTCACCATTTGGATCATATTCATTGGTGCGTTCTTTGATGGCATCCCAGAGGTTGCCGCTGTTGGACAGCTGGCCGTAATCCAAAGTTTGGAAAGCGCCCGCTGTAATCTGACGTTGCAGGAAGGTCGCGGAAGGGACCACAACATCATAGCCGGAACCACCTGCCAGCATTTTGGTTTCAAGCAGCTCGTTTGAATCAAACACATCATAGATCAGATCGATGCCGGTTTCGGCTTCGAACTTTTCAAGAATGCTTTCGTCGATATAATCGGACCAGTTGTAAACGCGGACTTCTTCAGCATACGCTGTGGTCGCGCCCATCGCCAGTACCAGCGGCAGTGTGAGTTTCTTCATGATTTGGTCTCCCGTTCTCAAGGTATTTGCACCTTTGATCAAGGATATGATCAAATTTATTGATTCGGCGCAACAGGAGACGTAGAACAGGTAGAAACCGGGGGAACAAGCATCGTACGGTATGGTGCTTTGTCTTTTGTAAAGATTGGGGAATTGCCCCACCAGGAGAGGTAACGTGGAACAACGAAAAATCCCGGAACATGAGGCAATTTACCTGCGTATTCGTGAAATGATCCTTTTTGGTGTGCTCGTTCCGGGGCAGCCTGTGACCATTCAGGGTTTGGTTGAAACGCTGGAAGCCGGGACGACACCTGTGCGTGAAGCTTTGCGCCGTTTGACGGCGGAAGGGGCCCTGGAATCAAAGGGCAATCGTCGAATTTCTGTGCCGCAATTGAATATTTCACAGGTTGAAGAGCTTTATTTTGCAAGGCTTTCTATCGAACCCAAGCTTGTGCAGATTGCAGTGCCCCGTATCGGAGATACTGAGATTTCTGAACTTCGGGACATTGATAACCAGTTGAATGAAGCCATTTCTTTGGGCGATATCGAAGGCTATCTGAAGTATAACTACCGGTTCCACTTTGCCCTTTATGAAGCGGCGGGGGCGGGGATTTTGCTGACGCTGGCGCAATCTTTGTGGCTGCGGGCTGGACCATCTTTGCGTGTGGTGCTGACACGTTACGGGGCGTCGGCCCTGCCGGATCAGCATGATGTTACGATCCGGGCGCTGGAAACGCGCGATCTGCAAAAAGCCTGTAATGCCATAGAAACGGACATTCGTCAGGGCATGGATCAGGTGCGACAGGTGCTGGTTTTCGGTGAAACTTCGGCGTGAAGGTGCCTCTTGGATTGACAGCCTGAATATTTTGATCATATTTTTGAATCACCGGGATATCCCGCTGGATAAGCCCCGAAATCAGGAAAACTCCCATGGCAAAGCGCCCCACACCCGCAGAGAAGACGACCACCCCTTGGATTGAAACCTTGCCACCGGCCTTTATGGAATATCTCGGGGATCGGCGCCTGGATGAGGTTGAAATTATCACGCCTGACCTTGTGGGGATGTCCCGTGGTAAGGCGATGCCGTCTTATAAGTTTGACCCTAGCGGCACTTTCTTTCTGCCTATTTCACTGTTCTATCAGACAATTTCCGGTGAATATGTGGACATGGAAATTGAAAATCAGTGGCTGGAAAAGGACATCGTCCTGCGCCCTGATATGAGCACCTGCACGGCTGTGGCCTGGGCCGAAGATCCGACCTTGCAGCTGATCTGTGATCTGGAAACCCGGGATGGTGAACCGCTGGGGATCGCGCCGCGCAATGTTCTGAAACGCGTTCTGAAGCTGTATGAAGACAAAGGTTGGAAACCCGTCGTTGCGCCGGAAATTGAGTTTTTCCTGACCAAACCACACACCGACCCGAATGAAGACATTGAACCACCCCTAGGCCGGACTGGCCGCCGTTCTGCATCGCGCCAAGCCTATTCGATGGATGCGGTTGATGAATACGGTGAAGTTATTGATACAATTTATGATTTTGCCGAAGCGCAGGGTCTGGCGATTGATACGATCATCCAGGAAGGCGGTGCGGGGCAGATTGAAATCAATCTGCTGCATGGCGATCCGTTGAACCTTGCGGATCAGGTGTTTTTCTTTAAGCGGTCGATCCGTGAAGCGGCTTTGAAGAACGGCATCTTTGCAACCTTTATGGCGAAGCCGATGCGGGATGAACCGGGGTCTGCGATGCATATCCATCAATCGATTGTGGATGCCAAAACTGGTGAAAACATCTTTTCCGATAAAGATGGAAATCCAACGGATCATTTCCATCACTTCATTGGTGGATCGCAGAAATACCTTGTGCATTCGGTGCCGCTGCTTGCGCCTTATGTGAACAGCTTCCGCCGGTTCAGCAAAGAAGGCATGAGCGCGCCGACCAATGTGGAATGGGCTGCGGATAACCGGACAACCGGGATCCGAATTCCGAATTCTGGACCGGAAGCGCGCCGCGTGGAAAACCGGGTGATTGGCATTGATACCAACCCGTATCTGTCCATCGCTGCCAGCCTTGCCTGTGGTTATCTGGGGATGGTTGAAAAGGTTGAACCGCGTGAACCTGTTAACCATGAGATCTATGAGGGCGGGGCGGAATTGCCTGGCAGCCTGACCAATGCGTTGGACCTTTTTGAAGAAGACACAGCCCTGCGAGACGTTCTTGGGGAAGAGTTTTGCCAGCTTTATTCTGATATCAAACGCGCCGAACTGGAAGAATATCAACGCGAGATTTCCCCATGGGAACGTCAGCATCTGTTGCTGAATGCGTGAGCGAAATACATCAATAAATATCTGAAATACCTCTGTTTCTGCAGGAGAACACTATGAACAAGATCACAAACCATCTGCCCACCGCAGAACTTCAGGCGCTGGACGCGGCCCACCATTTGCACCCGTTTACAGACGGCAATGCCCTGGCCGCCAAAGGTGCACGTGTCATTACGCGCGCAACGGGCGTGACCCTGACGGATAGCGAAGGGAATGATTACCTGGATGCGATGGCGGGTCTGTGGTGCGTTAACATTGGGTACGGCCGTGACAGCATTGCCGATGTGGCCGCACGTCAGATGAAGGAACTGCCTTACTATAACACGTTCTTTCAGACCACCCATGTTCCGGTTATCGCGCTGGCAGATAAGCTGGCACAATTGGCCCCTGGTGATCTGAACCACACGTTCTTTTCTGCCGGTGGATCTGATGCGAATGACACCAACATTCGTTTGGTGCGTCATTACTGGGCGGCCAAGGGCAAGCCTGAGAAGAAAGTCATCATCTCTCGTCACAATGCTTATCATGGCTCTACTATGGGCGGCGCAAGTCTTGGCGGTATGAAGCCAATGCACGCCCAGGGTGGTTTGCCGATCCCGGATATTGCCTTTATCGATCAGCCGAACTGGTATGCGGAAGGCGGCGATATGGATCCGGCTGAATTCGGTCTGGAACGTGCGCGTCAGCTGGAAGCAAAGATTGCGGAACTGGGCGAAGGTAAGATTGCGGCCTTTATTGCGGAACCTGTGCAGGGTGCGGGTGGTGTGGTTATTCCACCAGAAACCTACTGGCCCGAAATTCAGCGCATTTGTGATGAACATGAAATCCTGCTGATCGCGGATGAAGTGATCTGTGGCTTTGGCCGTACCGGCAATTGGTTCGGGTCTGAAACCTTCAACATCCGTCCTGACGTGATGACCATCGCGAAAGGCCTGTCGTCTGGCTATGCGCCGATTGGTGGTTCCATGGTGACGGATGAGGTCGCGGCGACCCTGAACGCAGGCGGTGATTTCAACCACGGTTACACCTATTCCGGCCACCCGGTTGCGGCGGCTGTTGCACTGGAAAATCTGCGCATTCTTGAAGAAGAAAATATCGTGGAAACCGTGCGCAACGAAACGGCGCCTTATCTGGAAGAAAAATGGATGCAACTTGGCGATCACCCGCTGGTGGGGCAGGCTGGTATCTGTGGTATGATGGGTTCCATCGCGATGACACCTGACAAAGCCGCACGCGCAGCCTTTGCCGGTGGTGCGGGGAATATCGGTCTGATCTGCCGTGATCATTGTTTCAACAATGGCCTGGTGATGCGTCACGTGGGCGACCGAATGATCATTTCTCCGCCACTGGTTCTGACCAAATCTGATATCGACACACTGATTGACCGGGCGTCCAAAGCTTTGGACCTGACGCTGAAAGATGCGACGGATCAGGGTTTGATGAAGTCTGCGTAATGGCGCTGAACCTTCTCACTGCAAATGACCGACCCGGGGCATACCCCGGGTCTTATTACGCTGCATCCGCCGATCAGCTTGCACCTTTTAGCGTTGCAGAAGGCGACATGCGTGCGGATGTCTGCGTGATTGGCGGTGGCTTTACAGGCCTGTCCGCGGCGCTGCATCTGGCAAAGTCTGGTTTTGATGTTGTGCTGTTGGAAGCCCAGCGTGTCGGATTTGGGGCCTCTGGTCGCAATGGCGGACAGGTGGGCATGGGCCAGCGTCTGGAACAGGATGAACTTGAAGGTATGGTTGGCCTGCCCCGTGCGCGGGAGCTTTGGGATCTGGCCTGTGAAAGTGTGTCCCTGACGCGTGAACTGGCCGAGGCCGGTGGCGTGACGTTTCATGAAGGCATCATCCACGCCGATCATAAACCGGGGTTTGTGCCGGAACACCATGAATATGTTGAGAAACTGCGCGATGAATACGGTCACGATAAGATCCGTTCGCTTTCAAAAGATGCGATGCGCGAGATGGTGGGGTCGCCCGTCTATCACGGTGGTTCCATCGATATGGCGGCTGGGCATCTGCATCCGCTGAATTACGCGCTGGCGCTGGCGCGGGCCTGTGTTGATGCAGGCGTACGCATCCATGAAAACAGCACCGTGTCTGAGGTTGTTGAGGGCACACCAGCGACCGTGAAAACGGATAAGGCGCAGGTTGTTGCGGATTATGTGCTGTATGCCTGTAATGGATACCTTGGAAAATTGCAGGGCAAAGTTGCCGCGCGTACGATGCCGATCAACAACTTTATTGTTGCCACGGAACCGCTGTCACCTGAGGCGCAGGAAGGCCTGATCAAAGGCAATCACGCGGTGGCAGACAGCAAGTTTGTGGTGAATTATTTTCGCTTTTCTGATGATGGACGGATGCTGTTTGGCGGGGCGGAAAGCTATGGCTATCGTTTCCCAAAAGATATCCGCGCGCTGGTCAGTAAGCCGATGCTTGAGATTTATCCGCAGCTGCATGGGATCAAACTGGATTACGCCTGGGGTGGGACCCTGGGGATCACGATGAACCGTATGCCCCATTTTGCACGCCTGTCCGGCAATATCCTGTCCGCATCCGGATATTCCGGTCACGGGGTGGCTATGGCAACGCTGGGTGGCAAGCTGATGGCCGAAGCCGTGCAGGGCCAAGCAGAGCGGTTTGATTTTATGGCTGATGTACCTACACCGCGCTTCCCCGGAGGTGCCGCCCTGCGCAGCCCGCTATTGGTGCTGGCGATGCTGTGGTATTCCTTGCGGGACAAGCTGTAAATTTCGGAGCTGTCACAGCCCAGAAATCCCATTAGAAGTCACTTTGGCCTGCCGCAGGTAAATCACCGGGCAGGCCATGTTATTTTGGGAACGTTTATTTCAGTCGTTTGCGCAGTTCGAACTTTTGGATCTTGCCTGTGGATGTTTTGGGCAGTTCTCCGAATTCAAAGGCTTTTGGGCATTTGAAACCGGCGAGGCGGTCGCGGGCGAAGGTGCGGAGATCTTCGGCACTGACCGATGCGCCATCTTTGAGTTCAATGAATGCGCAGGGCACTTCGCCCCAGGTTTCATCGGGTTTCGCAACCACAGCACACAGCAGCACGGCAGGGTGGTGCATCAGGGCGCCTTCGACTTCGACGGATGAGATATTTTCCCCACCGGAAATGATGATGTCTTTCGCGCGGTCGGTGATGCGGATGTAGCCATCGTCATGCTGATAAGCCACGTCTTCGGAATGGAAATACCCCCCGGCAAAGGCTTTTTCCGATGCTTCTGGGTTTTTCAGATACCCTTTCATGACGGAGTTGCCCCGGATCATGATTTCGCCCGCGGTTTCGCCATCCCATGGCACTTGTTCCATGCTATCCGGATCCAGCACGGTGATGTCTTCCATATGCGGCATGAGGATGCCTGTGCGGGCTTTGATGTCGGCGCGGTCCGTCCCTTTCAGATCAGACCAGCGGGTGTCATCCCAGAGACATTCGGTGACATGGCCATAGGTTTCGGTCAGCCCGTAGACCTGTGTGACGTTAAAGCCCATGGGTTCGATGGCTTCGAGAACCGCAGCGGGGGGTGGGGCACCGGCGGTGAAAACTTCGACGATGTGATCGAATTCGCGACGATCACTTGCGGGCGCATGGATCATCATATTCAGCACAATTGGCGCGCCGCCGAAATGGGTGACGCCTTCGTCAGCAATCGCGTTAAAGATATTTGCCGCAGAAATATCGCGACAGCAGATCAGCGTGCCGCCAAGCGCGGGCATCATCCAGGTATGGTTCCAGCCGTTGCAGTGAAACAGCGGCACAATCGTCAGGTAACGCGGGTACATGGTCATGCCCCAGGAAATTGGCGTGCCCATGGTTTTCAGATACGCGCCCCGGTGATGACAGACGACGCCCTTGGGGCGGCCAGTGGTGCCTGAGGTGTAGTTGAGGGAAATGCTTTCCCATTCATCCTGTGGCATGATCCAAGGAAAGTCAGTATCGCCACCTGCGATGAAATCTTCATATTCCACATGGTCGCCGCTGGCGGGAATGCCTGCCTGTTTATCTGCAACTTCGATGATCAGGGGCTTTGGGCCAGACATTTCAGACACGGCAGTTTTTGCAAGCGTCATAAGGGCGCTGTCCACCAGCAAAGCTTTGGCTTCGCCATGATCCAAGATGTAGGAAACTGTATCGACTTCAAGGCGCGTGTTGATCGTGTTGAGAACCGCGCCACAGGCGGGCACGCCGAAATGGGCTTCGGCTTGAGCGGGGATATTGGGGAGAAGCGATGCCACCACATCCCCGGGTGCGATCCCTGCTTTTGTCAGCGCCGAGGCCAGCTGTGAACACCGGGCATGATATTCACCGTAATTCAGGCGAAAATCGCCATAAACCACGGCTTCGCGACCGGGGAAAACAGTTTTGGCACGTGCAAGATGTGACAGGGGCGTTAGGGGTACAAAATTTGCGGCATTCTTTTCCAGCCCGCGTTCATCATTCATCCAACCCATTTTATTTCCCCCATGTGCAGGCCGCTCTCCCGGCTGGCCCTGTATATTTCGTAACTGGCAGTATTGACGCGCCGCCCTGGTTTTGGGAAGCCTGTTTACGACTGGTTAAGTAATTTTTCCAGACAGGCCCATTCCGACAGGTAAACATATGACAATGACTGCCCCGGCCTCGCGCTCCCTTCTTGCTGCGGGATTCATCCTTTTGGGGATGGCTTCGATTTCGCTGGTGGATCAGTTTATTGCTTTCCTGAGAACCGAAGCCAGCGTCTGGCAGTTTTTCTTCGTTCGGGGCGGGCTGATGCTGGCGGCTTTGCTGGCCTTTTCTGCCATGCGCGGGCTGTCGTTTCGGCCGCAGAAAACGGGGGCTGTTTTGCTGCGGTCGCTGTTGATGTCGCTGGGGCTGGTGGTGTATTTCGGGGCCCTTGGTTTCGTAAGTGTCGCCACTGCGGCTGCGGGGTTGTTTACCTCTCCGATATTTGTGCTGCTGATTTCCGCGCTGGTGTTCCGGCAGAAGGTTGGGATCTGGCGTATCAGCGCGGTGGCCTTGGGTTTTTTCGGCGTGATCTTTGCTTTGACACCGGGGAGCGAAAATTTTCTGATGGATCCGCTGTCCTTGTTTGACGGATCTGCTGCGGCGGGTCAGGTCGGATGGGTGCGTTATCTGCCTGCGATTGCCGGGCTGTTTTACGGTATCTCTGTGATGATGACCCGGCGCAGCTGTGCCGGTGAAACCACGATGACACTGCTGGTTGCCTATATTGGGACGCTGACCGTTATGGGGGGGCTGGTGACTGGGGTTCTGACCCTGTTCCCGGATCTGGTGGATCTGGATCCTTACCTGTCGCAGGGGTGGGTCCCTTTGACGGGGCAGTTTTGGTTCTGGGTTGTGATACAGGCCGCCGGATCTTTGATCGGTATTGTGTTTCTGACACTGGGCTATCAATCCGGCGAGGCATCCTATGTGACGATTTTCGAATACAGCGGGCTGATCTTTTCGGCATTTTTCAGCTGGGTCGTCTTTCGCGAGGTGCCGACGGCAGGGGTTCTTGTGGGGTTGACGTTGATCATCTGTGCCGGAGTGGTGATTGCGTTGCGTTCACGTGGAACAGCACAGGATTAACCCGAATCAAGTCGCAGTTTCTATGCTGTTAAGATTTTAATGGCCATCAGGTATTATAGTTAAATATCATTAACTTAGTTGCTTTATGGTTTCAGCCCTGTTAACATTCCTTAACGTTGCAGAACAGTTGCGTCATGTGTTTGGGGATTGTCCCTGATCCGGCATCACTGACGTTTTCTTACCGATATTTAGACCTGATCCTGCCGCAAATGCCTGTCCAGAATTTCCCATCGCCGCATTTCTGCCGCGAAGAAGTTATGAACGGACAACAAGGGAAGATCATCATGTTTACACGCAACAGAACTGCTTTCGCCGAATATGAACGTGTCATTCTGTCAGAGGAGATCCATTCGCCCGGTGCATTTACCAGAACGGGCATGACCGCAGGTACGTTGCTTGAAACCCAACACGGCTGGTATCCGGTGGAACAGTTGAATGTCGGGGACCGGATCGCCACGCTGGATGGCGGCATGGCGCGCATCATCGCGACACGACATGATTTCGCAGAACCGGTGTCACTGAATACGCCGTCGGATGGGTTTTTGCATGTGCCGGGAGGGGCGTTTGAAAACTGTGCCGCGCTGATGTTGCCGGTGGATCAATATGTGGGAATTGAAAGTGCAGAGGCAGAGAAGCTATTGGGCGAACCTGCGGTTCTGATCCCTGCGACTGCGCTTGAGGGCTATCGTGGCATTTCGCGCCGTTTCCCTGAAAACCGGGTCGAAGTGATCAATCTGCAATTTGAGGATGAGGAAATTGTTTTCGCCAATACGGGTGTGCAGATTTATTGCGGTTCCGGTTCTGAGACCGATTATTTCACGCGCCTTGATGTAAACCATGCCCGGTCCCTGCTGCAGCTGATGGACAGCGAACTTGGGTTTCTGTCGCCGATTGCCGAGGCGCGCTTTGCCGCCTGATACGGAAACGGAAAAGGCCGGGGAAATCCCCCGGCCCCGATTGTTAAGTCAGTCTGAGATCAGGCGGCTTTACCGAAGCGATCATAAAACCCTTCACCTTTTGCTGCGAGATCACGCAGCAGGGCGGGGGCTTTGAAGCGAACGCCATGACTGGCTTCGAGCGCGTCACAGATTTCCACCGCTTTATCGGCACCAATGATGTCGATCCAGGACAGTGGACCACCGGACCAGGGGGCAAATCCCCAGCCAAGGATTGCCGCAACATCGCCTTCTCGGATGTCCATCAGAACGCCTTCTTCCAATGCACGGACTGCTTCCAGCGCCTGGGCCATCATCAGACGATTTTGCGTATCTTCAAGGTCACGTTTGGATGTATCGACCGGGTATTCGTCGGCCAGACCTTCCCAATATCCCTGACGTTTGCCTTTCTCATCATAGGAATAGAAACCGGCTTTGGCTTTGCGCCCCAGACGTCCCAGTTCTTCCATGCGGAAGATGACCGCATCCACGGCCCCATCCGGGTAATCATCGCCCATGGCCGCCCGTGTCGCACGCGCGATTTTGGCCCCCAAATCGATGGATGTTTCATCCACCAACTGCAACGGCCCCACAGGAAAGCCCAGCATTTGCGCGGCGTTATCCACCAGAGCAGGCGCAACACCTTCGGCAACCATGCGGATGCCTTCGTTGATATAGGGGATGATACAACGGTTGGCGTAGAAGAAGCGCGCGTCATTGACCACAATCGGCGTTTTCTTGATTTGACGTGCGAAATCAAGGGCTTTGGCAACCGCACCGTCGCCGGTTTTTGCACCTTTTATGATTTCCACCAGCATCATTTTTTCAACTGGGCTGAAGAAATGGATGCCGATGAACTGTTCGGGGCGGGACGATGCTTTGGCCAAATCAGAGATCGGCAAGGTTGAGGTGTTCGATGCAAAGATGCAATCTTCCCCGACCACGGCCTCAACCCGTTTGGTGATTTCAGCCTTCACAGTCATGTCTTCAAACACGGCCTCAACAATCAAATCACACCCTTTCAACGCGTTCACGTCATCGGTTGCGGTGATGAGGTTTAGTAGGGCTTCTTTACTTTCGGGCGTCGCCTTTTTGCGCGCGATGCCCTTGTCCATGTAGGCCTCAGAGTAGGCTTTGCCTTTGTCGGCGGCGTCCTGGTTTTGATCCAGAAGTACCACTTCGATACCGGCCCGTGCAGAGACCAGCGCAATGCCCGCGCCCATCATGCCAGCACCCAACACGCCAACTTTGGTGACCTTCTGGTCTGGTACGTCTTTGGGACGCACAGCACCTTTTTCCAAAGCTTCCTTGTTGATGAACAGGCTGCGGATCATGGCACTTGAAGAAGGGTTCATCAATACTTTGGTGAACCAGCGGGCTTCAATGCGAATGGCTGTGTCAAAGTCGACTTGTGCACCCTCATAGACAGCAGACAGCAAGGCTTTCGCGGCTGGGAACGCACCTTTGGTTTTGCCGTTGATCATGGCATTTGCACCGACAAACTTCATGAAACCGGCCGGGTGATATGGCGCGCCGCCTGGCATTTTATAGCCTTTTTCATCCCATGGTTTCACGAATTTGGGTTCTGACAGGATCCAGGCTTTCGCCGCATCCAGCAGTTCATCTGCAGGCACGACTTCATCGACCACACCGGCCATTTTGGCCTTTTTCGGATCGTTCAATTTGCCTTCCAGCAACAAAGGTGCCGCCGCCATCGCGCCCATTTTGCGCACCAGACGTGTCGTGCCACCAGCGCCGGGGAAGATGCCAACCATGATTTCCGGCAGGCCGATCTTAGCCTTTGGGTTGTCCGCTGCAAAGATGCGGTGACAGGCCAGCGGGATCTCAAGGCCAATGCCAAGGGCCGTGCCGGGCAGGGCGGCTGCGATGGGTTTGCCGCCTTTGTTCTTGTCGTCCATACCGCCGCGTTCAATGTGGCGCAGCATACGGTGCATATCCATGACGCCGTCAAACAGGCCCTGTGCCGGATTGTCGCCCGCGCTTTCTTTCATCTTGGCGATGATGTTCAGATCCATGCCACCTGCGAAAGAACCTGGCTTGCCAGAGGTAATAACGATGCCTTTGACAGTATCATCCTTCAGGCCCGCATCAACCAGATTATGCAGGTCAAGAAAGCCCTGTTGGTTCATCACGTTCATGGATTTGTTCTGGGTGTCCCAGGTGATCACTGCAACGCCATCAGCGTCAGTTTTCATAGTGAAATCAGTCATATCTCTATCTCCCCGACTCGCTTAAACGCGTTCAATAATGGTTGCGGCACCCATGCCAGATGCAATGCAGAGGGTGGCAAGGCCAACTTCCTGATCGCGTCGCTCTAACTCATCCAGCAACGTGCCAATGATGATCGCGCCGGTCGCGCCCAGCGGGTGACCCATGGCGATGGAGCCGCCGTTGACGTTGACTTTTTCCGGGTCCACGTCAAAGGCCTGCTGGAAGCGCAGCACGACAGATGCAAAGGCCTCATTCACTTCAAACAGATCAATATCACCGATGGCCATACCGTGATCCGCAAGGATTTTCTCGGTCACAGGAACGGGGCCGGTCAGCATGATGGTCGGGTCGGTGCCGATTTTGGCGGTTGCACGAATGCGGGCACGGGGTTTGAGACCATGGGCCTCGCCAAATTCTTTGTTGCCGATCAACACAGCGGCGGAACCATCAACGATACCAGAGCTGTTGCCCGCGTGGTGGATGTGGTTGATCGTCTCAAGGTGGGGGTATTTCAGCTTGGCGATATTGTCGAAACCTGGCATGGCCTCGCCCATATCTTTAAAGCTGGCTTTTAAGGCACCAAGGCTTTGCATGTCTGTGGTTGGGCGCATGAATTCGTCGTGATCAAGGATCAAAATCCCGTTTTGATCGCGCACGGCGACGACGGATTTGGCAAAACGATTGTCATCCCAGGCGGCCTTGGCGCGACGTTGGCTTTCGACGGCCAAGGCGTCTGCGTCTTCGCGTGAAAAGCCATATTCGGTTGCGATTAGGTCAGCAGAAATGCCTTGCGGGACGAAATATGTGCCCATGGCAAGGGTCGGATCAACGGCGATTGCCGCACCATCTGATCCCATGGGAACGCGGCCCATCATTTCGACACCGCCGGCGATATAGGCCTGGCCCGCGCCGCCTTTGATTTGGTTTGCGGCAAGGTTCACGGCTTCCATGCCAGAGGCGCAGAAACGGTTGATGGCAAGGCCCGGGATGGATTGATCGAGGTTGGATGCCAACACAGCGGAACGGGCCAAGCAGCCGCCTTGTTCTTTGACCTGGGTGACATTGCCCCAAATCACGTCTTCCACAGCGTGACCTTCTAGGCCATTGCGATCCTTCACGGCGTTTAGCATTTGCGCGGACAGGCTGACGGCGGTGACTTCTTGTAGGCTGCCGTCTTTGCGGCCCTTGCCACGTGGAGAGCGCAGCGCGTCATAAATATAGGCTTCGGTCATTGTAGTGTCCTTCCTTTATGCGCGATCGGCGGGAGAGCCGGGCATGAGATCATAGGGATGTTTGTAGCCGGGCAGGGCTTCGATACGAGAAAGCCAAGCGTCGATATGCAGCCAAGCTGCGCGATCAAACCCAAAGGGTTCCGGGTAGAAGAGATAGCCGCAGCATGAGAAATCGGCATTGGTCGGGCCATTGCCCACCAGCCAGTCACGATCCGTGAGGGCGGCGTTCAGGGTTTTGTAAGCGTTTTTTAGGCGGCCTCGGCTGAAGGTAATGACTTCCTGTGGGCGTTTGTCTTCAGGCAGGAAATTCATAAGGAACCGCGTCATGCCCGCCTGAGATGACAGTTTGTGATTGTCCCAAAGCACCCAGCGCAGGACTTCGCGTTTTTCTTCGGGTGTTTCACCGGCGAACTTGCCGGATTTCTCAGAAATGTAAGCTTGGATCGCGCCGGATTGGGTCAGGGTTAGGTCGCCGTCAACAAGCGCGGGCACTTCGCCCATGACGTTCATTTCGAGAAATTCTTCCGTGCGCGAAGCACCGTTAAAGAAATCTACGTAAACAGCGTCCCAGGAAAGGCCTGAAAGTTCAAGCGGCAGGGCCGCCTTATAGGCGTTACCGCTTTCGCCGAAGCAATAGAGTTTAATGGTCATGCGCAACCTCCCCGTTGGCATATGTGGTGAGTTCGGAATTTGAGTATTTTGGGCAAGATGAAAGAAGCGCGTTACCAAGTGTTAACCAGAATCGCGCCAGATTGGACGCACGGTACAGGCTGGAGAGCCGATGGCCGTGCAAGGTGAAGCCCCGCCGCTGGGCCCGGTCAGAATGCGTTTCAGGCGTCCGCGTCCGGAGGTGGGGTGATGCTTTTTCATCTTGCGACAAATACTCCCGCCGGAGGCATCGCGCCTCTTCAACATGCGGGAATATTCGTGTGTTTTGTATCATCGACGTCTTCAGAATGCTTCTGCCACCAAATCCATCACCGGATCTGCGCCGCTTTCAATGCGTGCAAGATGCATCTTGGTCGCGGGCAGCTGGCGGGCCATATAGTAACGGCCGGTCTTGATTTTATTTTGATAGAATTCAGCATCCTCAGCACCGTTTTCAAGCGCATCCATCGCGGCCTTCCCCATTTGTGACCAGATGAGGCCAAGGCAGACATGCCCGAAGAGATGCATGAAGTCGGTAGAACCTGCCAGCGCATGGTTCGGGTTCTTCATGCCATTTTGCATGAAATACATCGCGCTTGCCTGCAAATCCTTTGAGGCGGCTTTCAGGGGCTCAAGGAAGTCGTTGTTCAGGGCTTCGTTGTCGCTGTTTTCTTTGATGAAGCTTTTGACCATATCAAAGAAGGCCATGACATGTTTGCCGCCATCCAGGGCCAGTTTACGACCGACAAGATCCAGGGCCTGAACACCATTTGCGCCTTCATAAATCTGGGTGATGCGGGCGTCGCGGGTGAACTGGCTCATGCCGTGTTCTTCGATATAGCCGTGACCGCCGTAAACCTGTTGGGCTGCGACACACATGTTAAAGCCCTGATCTGTCAGGAAACCTTTGACCACAGGGGTGAGCAGGGAAATCAGCCCATCGGCGTCTTTGTCTTCCGCACGATGGGCGCGGTCGATCATGCTTGCTCCCCACATGGTGAAAGCGCGCGCGCCTTCCGCAAAGCTGCGTTGATCCATCAGCGTGCGGCGGATATCCGGGTGGACAATCAGGGGATCGGCTGGGCCATCCGGGTTTTTCACGCCGGTTACATCGCGGCCTTGAAGACGGTCATGCGCGTAGGTGACAGCATTCTGATAGGCGATTTCTGCCTGGGCATAGCCCTGCAGACCAACGCCCATGCGTGCCTCATTCATCATCGTGAACATGGCGCGCATGCCTTTGTGTTCTTCGCCCAGAAGCCAACCGGTGGCTTCGTCATAGTTCATGACGCAGGTGGCATTGCCGTGGATGCCCATTTTCTTTTCGATGTTGCCAACGGATACGCCATTGCGGGTGCCGGGGGTGCCGTCTTCGTTTACGATGAATTTTGGCACGATAAACAGAGATACGCCTTTGATGCCATCCGGGCCACCGGGGATTTTCGCTAGCACCAGGTGGATGATATTGTCTGATAAGTCGTTTTCACCAGCAGAGATAAAGATCTTCTGACCGGAAATCTTATAGCTGCCATCAGTCTGCGGTTCGGCCTTTGTGCGCATCAAGCCCAGATCGGTGCCGCAATGCGGTTCGGTCAGGTTCATGGTGCCTGTCCATTCACAGGACACCATTTTGGGCAGGTATTTCGCCTTTTGTTCGTCCGTGCCATGGGCGTGGATCGCAGAATATGCGCCATGGGTCAGGCCCGCATACATGTTAAAAGCCATATTCGCAGAAGAGAACATTTCGCCCACCGCAGTGTTCAAAACATATGGCATGCCCTGGCCACCATATTCTGGATCGCAATCCAATGCGGTCCAACCGCCATCACGCACCTGATCAAAGGCCGCTTTAAACCCGGTAGGCGTGCGCACAACACCGTTTTCAAGTGTACAGCCTTCCTGATCGCCAACCGCGTTCAGGGGGTGCATGACTTCGGAGGCGATTTTACCTGCTTCTTCCAAAACAGCGGAGGTGAAATCAGCTTCTAGTTCGTCATATCCAGGAATGCCGGAGGTGGATACATCCAGCATTTCGTGCAGGATGAATTGCATGTCTTTTACGGGGGCGGTGTAGGTGGTCATGGCGGGCTCTCCTGTCAGGAATTCTTTTTCTTCATTTCGGCGAGATGATCTTCGACCCAAACCAGCTGATCTTCGAGATCAGCAATGGCCTGTGCCAGTTCTTCGCGCTGGGCAATCATTGCGGCGTGACGTTCGCGGGCGACATCAAGGGTGCGGGTCAGCTGGGTTTCCTGCTGATCGCCCACGTCATATAGGTCGAGCAGCTGTCGGATTTCTTCCAGAGAAAACCCAAAACGTTTGCCGCGCAGAATAAGTTTCAACCGGGCTGCATCCCGTCGGGTGAACAGGCGACGCTGACCGTCCCGGATCGGGAACAAAAGTTCCTTGGCTTCATAAAACCGCAGCGTACGGGGGGTGACGTCGAAAGCGTCACACATCTCGCGAATGGAGCGGCAGTTCTCAGCGGTGTCAGGTCCGGTAACCTCTGTCACGTGTTTCTCCTCAACTTGGCCACGGGGTGGGCGTTGGTATGAGGATAGGCATAAGTTGACGTTCACGTAAACGAAACGTCACGTCAAAATTGTGTGAATTTTATCAGACGACAAAGGAAAACCCCTGCCGCGGATTTGCGTGCAGAGGTTAAGGAATTGTTTTATATAGTAAATTTACTATTCTGTGGCGGGTTCCCCAAGCGTGTCCCGATGCAGTTTTTCCAGTTCAGAAATGGTTGCATCTAGGTCGACACGCTGCTGGCGCAGGATTTTCAGCTGGCGATCCGCCATATCACGCCATTCTTCGCGTTGGGCATCTGTGCCTTCCGTTTCGTAAAGTTCCAGCCACTGGCGCATTTCTTCTAGGGAAAACCCGAATCGACGGCCACGTAGGATCAGCACCATACGTGCGACTTCTGTGGGCCCGTAAAACCGGCTGCGGCCTTCTTTTTCCGGCTGCAGAAGTTCGATATATTCGTAATAGCGTAAGGTGCGTGGCGTGACTTCAAATCGTGCGCACATGTCTTTGAAGTTCAGGCGGATAGCTGTGTCGTCTGTGGGCATGGATTTGTCGTATTTCCGTCGTTCGTGGTGGCCACAGACTAGGGTTTCTGACCATGAAGTCAATTGTCTGCAATTTTCCCGAGTGATGAGCAAATTGCATAAGGCGCGACGCGGGGGCGTTTGCGAAAACTCTTGCACCGCAGGCGCGCGCATCGGTAGATGAAAGAAAGCCCGCAATTGCAGGAAGATCGGATGAATGAACAAAAAACAAAGCTGACACGCCAGTTTATGGAGGCGCTGCCCCATGGCAAGGCGCTGGATATGCAGGTGGCTGGGGTTGGTGATGGTTGGGCAGAGCTGACGATGAATTATGACGAACGCTTTGTCGGGGATCCTGAAACCGGGGTTATTCATGGCGGCGCGATTTCGGCACTGATGGATACATGTTGCGGGGCAGCGGTGATGAGCCATCCACAATTGGCAACGATCACGGCAACGATTGATTTGCGTATCGATTATATGCGTTCGGCCACGCCACATCAGCGCATTCTGTGTCGTGCGGAATGTTACCATGTGACCCGGTCCGTCGCTTTTGTACGGGCAACAGCATATGATGAAGACGGGGCAAACCCGGTGGCAACGGCAACGGCAACGTTCACCGCGTCTGCCAATGATCCGCGTGATCCGGAGCGTCTGAAAAACGTGGGCGCAACCGTGGAAGGGACCGTATTATGAGCCGCACGCCTGAGCCCGTTCAAGTGATTAAACAGCGCCGTGACGGTGCATTAAAAGCACTTGTTGGTCGTATCCCCTATGCGCAGTTTCTGGGCATTCATTTTGACCGCCGCGGAGATGAGTTGACCGGGATTATGCCGTTCAAAGACGATCTGATTGGCAATCCAGTGCTGCCTGCGTTGCATGGCGGGGCCATCGCAGCCTTTCTTGAGATGACAGCGATTACGGAACTAAGCTGGTCGATGCTTTGGGCGGATATTGAACATGGGGAAATTGACGAAAGCGATTTCCCGCGTTTGCCTAAGACGATTGATTTTACGGTGGACTATCTGCGATCGGGCCTGCCGCGTGACGCCTATGCGCGGGCGCGTGTGAACCGGTCGGGGCGACGCTACGCAAGCGTGCATGTTGAGGCCTGGCAGGACAATAGAACCAAGCTATTTGCCCAGGCCACCGGGCATTTTTTGATGCCATCGAAAGACTGAAACAGTGACACATAGCCGTGCAACGCCAGCTGACATCACCCATAAACGGATCCTGGCGATTGCCGCCCCGATTGTGCTTTCCAATGCGACGGTTCCGATTTTGGGGCTGGTGGATACAGGCGTTGTCGGGCAGATGGGCGAAGCAGCCCCAATTGGTGCCGTGGGCATTGGCGCGGTTATTCTGTCTGCGATTTACTGGATTTTCGGTTTTTTGCGCATGGGGACAACTGGTCTTGCGGCGCAGGCGCGCGGTGCGGGGGATCTGAAAGAAGGTGGTGCGCTGTTGATGCGCGGGCTGATGATTGGTGGTGCGGCCGGTCTGATATTTATCCTGACACAGTGGTTCCTGTTTGCCGGGGCGTTCTATCTGTCGCCTGCATCGGACGAGGTCGAGACGCTGGCGCGGCAGTATATGACCATCCGGGTCTGGGGCGCGCCGGCGACAATTGCGTTGTTTGCGATCACTGGCTGGCTGATTGCGATGGAGAAGACGCGTGGCGTGTTGATCCTGCAGCTGTGGATGAACGGGCTGAATATCGGGCTGGATCTGTTTTTCGTTCTGCAGCTTGGGTGGGGTGTGGAGGGGGTGGCAATTGCAACCCTGATGGCCGAGTGGAGTGGGCTGGCCCTTGGGCTTTACCTGTGCCGAAGCGCTTTTTCCGGCAATCAATGGCGGGACTGGGCGCGAATTTTTGACAAGGCGCGCTTGAAAAATATGATGCTGGTCAATGCCGATATCATGATCCGATCCGTGGTGTTGACCGGGTCTTTCACGGCGTTTCTGTTTCTTGGGTCTGATTTTGGGGATGTCACTTTGGCAGCCAATCAGGTGCTGTTACAGTTTGTGGAAATCACGGCCTATGCGTTGGATGGGTTTGCGTTCTCGGCAGAGGCTTTGGTGGGGGGGGCTGTCGGTGCCGGAGATCGTCGGGCTTTGCGCCGGGCATCGCTTATGTCATCCCAATGGGGGCTGGCGGGCGCTGTGTTGTTGGGCGCTGTGTTCTGGTTTGCAGGCCCTGCGATCATTGATGTGATGGCCAAAGCGCCAGAGGTGCAGGTGGCGGGGCGAGAATATCTGTTCTGGGCGGCGATTTTGCCCCCGATCAGTCTTGCCTCTTATATGTTTGATGGAATTTTTGTGGGGGCGACGTGGACACGGGAAATGCGCAACGCGATGTTGGTTTCTGTCGCGATTTATGCGGTGTCGCTGCTGTTGTTATTGCCCTTGATGGGCAATCACGGGCTTTGGGTGGCACTTGTGGTTCTGAATATTGCACGTGGTGCGACGCTGGGTTGGTATTACCCGCGCCTTGAAGCGCGGGTGGGGATGCCCGTTTGATCTGATGGGCCTTGCTGTGGTTACAGGATATCCAGAACATTTTCAGGCGGGCGACCAATGCGGGCCTGACCGGATTTGCGCACAATAGGGCGTTCAATTAGGCCTGGATTTGCCACCATTGCCGCGATCAGCGCGTCATCTGGCAGATCTGAGGACAGGCCCAGATCTTTGAACAGCGCGTCTTTTGTGCGCATGATCTCAGACGCGGATTTTCCCAGGGCTTTCAGGACATCCTGTACTGTGGCCGCGTCGGGGCCATCCTGAAGATATAGACGGATTTCTGGCGTGATCCCCCGTTCTTCCAGCAACGCCAAGGTTTGACGTGATTTGGAACAGCGTGGGTTGTGCCAGATTTCAACAGCGTCACTTACAGCCATTTTTCAATATCCGTTCCCCGGGCATCTTCGATGCTGGAAAACCCATGGTATCCAAGCAGTTGATCAAGACCACACCGAATGTCTTTCACCAGAGACATCCCGTTATAAACAAGACCCGAGTAAAGCTGAACTGCAGATGCGCCCGCCTGAATTTTGGCAAATGCGTCTTCCGCAGACGAAATGCCCCCAACCCCCATCAGAGGGATTGCTCCGCCGGTTTCATTGGCGATACGTGCCAGAACGCGGGTGGATTTTTTAAACAGGGGAACACCGGACAGACCACCGGCCTGAGATTTATGGCGTCCGTGCAGGCCTTCGCGATCTAGGGTGGTGTTGGTTGCGATAATGCCGTCGATACCCGTGTCAAAGGCCACCGCAACAATGTCAGAAATCTCGGCATCGGTCAGATCCGGCGCGATCTTTAGAAACACAGGAATGCGGTTTGTAAGATTGTCGCGGGTTTCCATTACGCCGTTTAACAGGGCGGTCAGCGCATCTGCGCCCTGCAAATCCCGCAGCTTTTCGGTATTTGGCGAGGACACATTGACGGTTGCGAAATCGATATGCGCGCCACAATGTTCCAAGACACGGGCGAAATCACCAGCGCGATCTTCACTGTCTTTGTTTGCGCCAAGGTTCAACCCGACAACACCCGCCCGACGGCCTGTATCAACGTGGGTGTCACGATCTGCCAGACGTGCGCCAATCACTGACATGCCTTGGTTGTTAAAGCCAAAACGGTTGATGACGCCCTGATCATAGGGCAGGCGGAACAGGCGCGGTTTTGGATTGCCATCCTGTGGACGCGGGGTGGCGGCACCCACTTCGATAAAGCCAAATCCCATCTTCAGAAGAGGTGCAATGACTTCGGCGTTTTTGTCAAAACCAGCGGCAAGACCAACAGGATTGGACAGTTTCAGACCCGCAAATTCGCATTTAAGCCGTGGCATGTCTGGCAGGGCGGCTGGCATTGGGGCCAGGCCGGATTTCAAAGCTTTAATTGCAAGGCCATGGGCGCGTTCAGGATCGATCTGGCGCAAGACCGCAAGACCGGCACGTTCAACGATACTCATTCCATCCCCTCAGGAAAAACATGTTTGCCATCTGTCAGCGGCAGTTCACGTGCCCAGACTAATCCGTTAAGCGTTAAGCTTTGGTAGAGATGCGGAAATAATGCATCATTCCGGGACACTTCCCATTTCAAGTCATCCCCGAACAGCGCAGGATCATAGGCCAGCAGCATCAGATCGTTGACACCCGCGAAGTGTTTCGCAGCTGTTTCTTCTGCCTGTGCAGCGGTTGAAAAATGGATATAGCCGTCAGCGACATCAATTGGCGCGCCGGCGCTTTTGCCAGCACTTTCAAGTTCAGCCCACTCTGGGGCGCGCAGGATCTTATAGATATACATATACAGTCAAATGCCCGGCTGATGCGTCAAGGTCAAGAGGAGGACAGTCAGCCATTGCGTAATCTCGCGGCGGGCCCTAGGTTTCTGAGATGACATTTATACAAAACAAAGCCAGCGGCGAAATCCGCAATTATATCCGTCTCTGATACAGAGGCGGCCATCTGAGTTTTGTGAAACGGTGCCGTCGCAGGATGGCATTTTGGTCCTGTGACGCCCACAGGAGACGAGAATGAAAAAGCCGAACGAACCCCACACCATAGAAATTCGCAAGGCAAACCGTGCGGATGCGGAATGTTTGTTTTTGATGATCAAAGGCCTTGCGGCGTATCACGATGATATTCCGTCCATCAGCCTGGAAACGCTGGAACGTGATATGTCCGGTGACAGGCCATGGGTTCATATTCTTATCGCAAAGGTTGATGGAAAGGCGATTGGTTATTCTGCCCTGTGCCCCCTGATGCAGCTACAGTTTGGGGTACGGGGAATGGATATGCATCACCTGTTTGTTGAATCCGGGTTTCGGGGCAGGGGCGTGGGGCGGGCGCTGATCCAGGCGTCGCTGTCCTTGGCGCGTGATTTGTCCTGTTCATATATGATGGTAGGAACCCATCCGGACAATGTGACTGCGCAGGCGGCCTATATTGCATGTGGATTTGAAAGGCGGGAAAGCTCTGGACCACGGTTTCGAATTTCGCTGGCCGATAGGTGACAGAAACAACAACATTTTTTCGTTTCGTCATATGGCTGTCTTAATCTCACACCTAGAAGCTGTAGCAGGATCATGCCGCTGATCTGTCGCTGGGGTTTTGACTCTGGCTCTGATTGGCGTAAGTCTATGAGCATTCCAACCAGGGGGATTCCCATGAAGAACCGTTTTCTGACGACAGCAGCTGCGCTGGTGATGACAACAGGTGCTGCAAGCGCCGATTATTCACTGACCGTTCTGCACACCAACGACTTTCACGCGCGCTTTGAGCCGATCAGCAAGTATGACTCTGGCTGTTCTGCAGAGAAAAACGCAGAAGGCGAATGTTTTGGCGGTACCGCCCGCCTTGTAACGGCCGTGACCGATGCACGTGCACGTTCCAATAACTCTATCCTTGTGGATGGGGGCGATCAGTTCCAGGGCACGCTGTATTACACCTATTATAAGGGTGCCGTTGCAGCGGAAATGATGAACCAATTGGGTTACGACGGCATGACCGTTGGTAACCATGAATTTGACGATGGACCGGAAGTTCTGCGTGGCTTTGCCGAAACCATCAACTTCCCGATCCTGATGTCCAACGCGGATTTTTCTAATGAGCCGCTGATTGCGGATGTCATCCAGAAATCTGTCATCATTGAGCGTGGGGGCGAAAAGATCGGCATGATCGGCCTGACACCACAAGACACAGACGAGCTGGCAAGCCCGGGCCCGAATGTGACGTTCTCTGACCCGGTTCCTGCGGTGCAGGCTGAGGTGGACCGTCTGACAGCTGAAGGCGTGAACAAGATCATCGTTCTGTCGCATTCCGGTTATGTTGTGGATCAACGCGTTGCTGCGGAAACCACCGGTGTTGACGTGATCGTTGGGGGGCATTCTAACACGCTGCTGTCCAACACCAATGAACGTGCGGTTGGCCCTTATCCAACAATGGTTGGCGATACAGCGGTTGTTCAGGCCTATGCCTATGGCAAATTCCTTGGTGAGCTGAACGTTACCTTTGATGACGAAGGCAAAATCACCGAAGCTGTGGGTGAGCCTCTGATTATGGATGGCGGCGTTGCAGAAGACGAAGCCACTGTCGCGCGTGTTGCGGAACTTGGTGTGCCACTGGATGAGATCCGCCAAAAGGTTGTTGCTGCCTCTGCTGAGGCGATTGAAGGTGACCGCGCCGTGTGTCGTATTCAGGAATGCCCAATGGGCAACCTGGTAGCGGATGCGATGCTTGATCGTGTGAAAGATCAGGGCATTTCGATTGCGATTGCGAACTCTGGCGGGATCCGTGCATCTATGGATGCGGGCGAAGTGACCATGGGCGAAGTGCTGACTGTACTGCCGTTCCAGAACACGTTGTCGACCTTCCAGGTTTCTGGTCAGACTGTGATCGATGCGCTGGAAAACGGTGTAAGCCAAGTTGAAGAAGTCAAAGGCCGTTTCCCACAGGTTGCAGGTCTGCGTTTCACATTTGATGCGTCCATTGCTGCAGGCGAAGGTCGGGTGACCGAGGTTCTGGTTGCGGATGGTGATGCCTGGGTCGCGATTGATCCGGCCAAGACCTATGGTCTTGTGTCCAACAATTATGTGCGTGGAGGCGGTGACGGATACAAAATGTTCCGCGACGCAGAAAATGCATATGACTTTGGCCCAGATGTGGCGGATGTTCTTGCTGAATATATGGCAGCACAGGGCGATTACACGCCGTACACCGACGGCCGTATTGCGCAGTAACGCGCATCCGAACTGAGACATAAAAAGGGGCGTGGCAGTGATGTCATGCCCCTTTTGCTTGCCTGTGCGGGGGCGTGGTGGCACATTATGCCCATGTGTGGCCGACTTGCAGTGACCCTTCCCCATGACGCAATGGCGCAGATGTTTGCGGCGCAACCCGCCAATAATCTGCCGCCGGATGTGAACTATAACCTGTGCCCGACAGATCAGATTGCGGTGGTCACAGGGGGGGACGCCCGCAGATATATGTCGATGCGCTGGGGATTTGTGCCGCATTGGTACGCAACTGAAAACGATGGTCCGCTGTTGATCAATGCCCGCGCTGAAACCTTGGCCGAAAAACCGGCGTTTCGCGAAGCTTGCCGAACGCGCAGATGCCTGATTCCTGTGACCGGCTGGTATGAATGGAATAAGGATGAGGCGGGCAATCGTTTGCCTTGGTATTTCTGGCCGACAGATAAAACGCCCGCGGTGCTGGCTGGAATATGGCAAACTCGAACCGATGGCAGCAACAGCTGTGCTATTGTGACCACCTCGGCAAATGCTTCTTTATCTGAGGTGCATCACCGAATGCCGGTGACGTTATTGCCTGATCAATGGGCCTTGTGGCTGGGCGAAGAAGGGCATGGCGCTGCACGATTGATGCAACCTGCACCTGACAGCAGATTTCAGATGCACCGTGTCCGTCCTGAAGTGAATTCGAACAAAGCCAGCGGTGCACAGCTTATCCTGCCTTTGGAGCAATAGGTTTGTGACCTGACCTGGTCAGTCGTTTGGTGCGGTGCCCCAGATGATTTTTCCGTTGTGGATATCCCCAGTGTTCCCGTTTATGCGGTTTCCATATTGGTTCGCGCTATAAAACCGACGTTCTGCACCACTGTTAAATTGCACCACCACCCGGCCATTTGGGGGGATTGCATAGGTTTGCCAGCTGCCGTTGTTTGCACGCACATAACGCGTGCTGCTGGTAGAATAGTTTTTAAACGAAATCGCATCCCCATCCTGCAGATAGATATTGGGTGGCATGAAATCATCTCTGATGACCAGCACTTCGTATACATTATGGGATTCCTGGAAGGAGGACACTGAGCCAGACGGAATAATAGTCTGTGCCTGTGCAGAGAGTGTTGTAATCCAAAATGAAATCAGAACTGAAATAAGCTTCAAAGACGTGTTCATTAGGTTCCCTCAGGCAGAAAATAGATGCGATATACCAAGAAGAAAAATACCCGCGGATTAAGGCCGTTTTGTGGCGGTCTTTAAGTGATGGCGCCGGTGTCGGGATTTTTAAAACAGATTTCCCAGAGAACGCTTGACCTTCCCAGATGGCTGGCATACTCAGACTTTAAGCAAGCGGGTATGGTGAAATGGTATCATAAGAGCCTTCCAAGCTTAAGGTGCGGGTTCGATTCCCGCTACCCGCTCCAAATGCTTTATCCAATAAAATCAACGTTCTGAACCTGCTCTTATCCAAAGGTTCCGCTGCCATGTGAACAACTCTTTGGGCGTTTTGTGATCGAAACCTGTCGTTGCATCCCTGGGGGATCTTGGGGCGTGGAGCCTTCACAAATCAGGGGGGATCAAAGTTTTAAGGCTTTCTTCCCGATCATGGCGTTTGTTCTGCGAAACAAAAAAGAACCGACTGCCCCTAATCGTCACGCATAGGTTCATATTCTGGAAACTATAGGGGTCGGCGTTGTGGCATGGATCGTGGTGAGTGCCCCACTATATTGGACAATTGGTGTTTGCTGTTTGCATGCTAAAATCTGCGGCGAAATGGGTCTTGTTTTCGATGGGTTACCTGCTAACTAAGCCTTTAACAGATGCATCTGTGCCTCCAGGTCATCAGATGGGCTATCATGACAGTGAAGGCGAAATTATTCACTGTTGTTCCATCTTTTTCCTGACGCACGGTAAACAGGCGGATATTGCCAGATATTCGTGAGAAATTGAAAGTTTCAGGCCATGGCCAGATCGACGGAAAGCTCTGCGGAAGATCGCGGTAAATCTAAACAAATCAGCGCATTGCGTGGGCTATCGCCTTTTGTGAAGCCCTATCGAATGCAGGTGGTTCTGACACTTCTTGCGTTAACCGCAACGGCGGCATTGTCGCTTATTCTGCCATTGGCTGTACGCCGGGTCGTGGATGGGTTTGGTGCGGGTGATGTGGCGCTTTTGGATAAGTATTTTGGGGCTGCAATCGCGGTGGCTGGTTTGTTGGCCGTCGGAACGGGATTGCGTTACTTTCTGGTAACGCGATTGGGTGAACGTATCGTTGCGGATATGCGCAAAGCGGTGTTTTCCCGTGTGATTTCGCTGTCACCTGAGTTTTACGAAAAGACGCTGACCGGCGAGGTTCTGTCGCGGATCACAACGGACACAACGATCATTCAGTCGGTTATTGGGTCATCATTGTCTGTCGCCCTGCGCAATATTCTAATGTTCATTGGTGGTATGGTTCTGATGCTGTTTACCAGTGCCAAACTGACCGGGTTGGTTTTGCTGATCGTACCGGGTGTTTTGATCCCGATTATCGTGTTGGGCCGGCGGTTGCGTGCCCTTAGCCGGGAAAACCAAGATTGGATCGCGGCAAGTTCAGGGTCCGCTTCAGAAGCGCTTTTGGCTGTGACCACCGTGCAGGCTTATACCCACGAAGCCCGCACGACGGCAAAGTTTGATGACGTTAGCGAGAAAGCCTTTGGTGCGGCAGCAAAGCGTATATTTACGCGCGCTATCATGACGGTGATCGTGATTTTCCTGATCTTTTCGGGCGTTGTTGGTGTGCTTTGGATTGGTGCGCGGGATGTGCAGGACCAATTGATGAGCGCGGGCGAACTGGTGCAGTTCGTGATCTACGCGATTATGGTTGCTGGCGCGGTTGGTGCATTGTCCGAAATCTGGAGCGAACTTCAGCGGGCTGCTGGCGCAACTGAACGTCTGATTGAATTGCTGGAAACACAGGACCAAGTGAATGACCCGGTGACGCCCCAGGTTTCAACGGATCGTGCGCAAGGGAACATTGGTTTTGATAATGTAACATTCCATTATCCGTCACGGCCTGACACAGCTGCGCTTAAGGGGTTGGATCTGACGGTAAAGGCCGGGGAAACTGTTGCATTGGTCGGCCCGTCTGGGGCGGGGAAATCCACCATCCTTCAACTGCTTTTGCGGTTTTATGATCCTGTGCAAGGGCAGGTTTCCCTTGATGGAATTGATCTGACAGATATGACCCGGGCGGATTTTCGGCGTCACATCGCGCTGGTTGCGCAAGATCCTGTGATTTTCGCTGGATCAGCGATGGAAAATATTCGGTTCGGTCGCCCAGAGGCCAGTGATGAAGATGTGAAAGCGGCTGCGATGGCTGCCGCAGCGCATGAATTCCTGATGGCATTGCCGGATGGGTATCAGTCCGAACTGGGGGAACGGGGCGTGATGTTGTCCGGTGGCCAGAAACAACGCATCGCCATTGCGCGCGCGATCTTGCGGGATGCACCGGTGTTATTGTTGGATGAGGCAACCTCTGCCCTGGATGCAGAAAGCGAACGTGCGGTGCAGGGTGCGATTGATGATCTGGCCAGAGATCGTACAACTCTGATTGTGGCGCACCGTCTGGCAACTGTGAAAAAAGCGGATCGAATTGTGGTGTTTGAAGAAGGGCAGATTGTTGCGCAGGGCACCCATGAAGAGCTGGTGAAAGAAGGTGGCCTGTATGCGCGTCTGGCCAAATTGCAGTTCACCACCGAAGTTTAAGTCACAAATTCAGTGAAATTCCCCGTAATTCCTGCCCCTCAAAGGGGCAGGGGGCGCAGCGTCAGGCTTGCGTCGCGCCCCTGTTGCGCCCATTGTGTGACAAAACGTCCATAAAAACGGGACATCAGGGAGGGAAATAACAGATGGGTAAATTTGCCAGTCTGGAGGATCTGTTAAAGATCGAAGGCGAAGCTGAAAGTTTTGAAGCGCGGGATCTGCCGCGCACGATGCATGATTTTCTGGCATCTGCAAAAGACAAAAACCCAAATGGATCTGCGATCAGTTATCAGATCACGTCGGGGCCCCGGGATAAGGCTGAGACCCAGACCTGGACCGGGGTTTATGAAAAATCCGTTCAAGCCGCGAACCTGTTTCGCAGCCTGGGTGTCGGCGAAAATGATGTCGTAGCCTTCCTTCTGCCCAATGCGATGGAAACGGCTTATACACTTTTGGGCGGAATGATTTCAGGCATTGTGAACCCGATTAATCCTTTGTTGGATCCGGAACAGATTTCGGCCATTTTGCGTGAAACCAATGCGACGGTTCTGGTCACTCTGAAATCTTTCCCCAAGACGGATGTTCCACAAAAGGCATCTGAGGCATTGAAAGATGCGCCGAATGTGAAGACGGTTCTTGAGATCGATTTGCTGCGCTATCTGACCCCTCCGAAATCATGGATCGTTCCGCTGATCCGTCCGAAGAATCCGGTGTCACATACCGCGAAGGTTCTGGATTTCAGCAAGGAACTGGTCAAGCACAACAAGACGCTGGATTTTGAGGATAAGAAAGAAGATCGTGTTGCGGCTTATTTCCATACCGGTGGGACAACCGGCATGCCGAAAGTGGCCCAGCACAAATATTCGGGGATGATTTATAACGGCTGGCTGGGGTCAACCTTGTTGTTCCGTCCGGAAGATAACGTCATGTGCCCGTTGCCACTGTTCCATGTTTTTGCGGTGTATCCGATCATGATGTCGATGATTGGTGCGGGCTCTCATGTGATTTTTCCCACCCCTGCCGGTTATCGCGGTGACGGGGTGTTTGACAATTTCTGGAAGCTTTGCGAGCGCTATAAAGTTTCCTTCCTTGTGACGGTTCCTACGGCACTGTCAGCCTTGATGCAGCGCCCGATTGATGCGGATATTTCTACATTGGATGGGGCGTTTTCAGGGTCTTCTCCTTTGCCGCTGGAACTGTATCGCCGGTTTGAAGAAGCGACGGGTGTTCAGATCATCGAAGGTTACGGCCTGACCGAAGCCACCTGTTTGGTTTCCTGTAACCCTCCGGGTGGGAACAAGAAAACTGGATCTGTGGGCATGACGTTCCCGCATTGTGACGTGAAAATTCTAAAGAACACTCCTGACGGGCCGGTCGAATGCGCGGTTGATGAAATCGGCGAGATCTGCATTGATAACCCTGGTGTTTTTGAAGGCTCGACCTACACAGAAGTCGATAAAAACCACGACCTGTTCCATCATGATGTGTATTTGCGTACGGGTGATCTGGGACGCATCGATGCGGATGGCTATCTGTTCATTACAGGGCGGGCGAAAGATCTGATCATCCGTGGTGGCCATAATATCGATCCGGCAGAGATTGAAGAAGCGCTGGCAGGGCATCCAGCTGTTGGATTTGTGGGTGCAATCGGTCAACCCGATGCCCATGCCGGCGAGATCCCATGCGCCTATGTTGAGCTTGTGGAGGGGGCTTCCACGACACCGGAGGAGCTGATGGCCTATGCGAAGGAGCATATCCACGAACGTGCCGCGAATCCAAAGTTTATCGAGATCATGAATGAACTGCCGAAGACGGCGGTGGGCAAAGTATTTAAACCGGATCTGCGCAAAAGTGCGATCATGCGGATCTATAATGCATCCCTGACAGAGGCGGGGGTCGCTGCCCAGGTGTCTGTCGTGATTGATGACAAGAAGCGTGGCCTTGTTGCACAACTGGAGAAAACCGGTGACACCAGTGACGAAGCTGTGGTCGCTTGCCTTGGCCAGTTCACGCGTCCATGGGAATGGGCGATTTAATCTATTTCTGAGACAAGAATGGCGGGGAAAACCCCGCCATTTTCTAACTTGCCCAAATTTACGTTCCAGCTGGGATACGTCCGTACCGGCAGGTTCATCCCCTGGTTATTCTGTGCAGGGCACTTCAATCTGTGTTTTATTTGCTCCGAAGCCTTGGGAAATATAGCAACGTTCATCCTGAACCCGTTCCCCCAGAAGATCACCGGTTCTTGTGACGATGACTTCATTTTGGTCCACTGGATCGCCGGCTTCATTGACGTTTAGCAAGGATAAGTTCAACCGTCCGCTGGCCTGTGCCTGAGCAAGCAGTGAAACCTGTTGACGTGAAACTTCGACCGTCACCGTGCGGGCAATCGTTGCACCAAGCTCTTCAGCGTTTTCTTCTTGGTCGATGGCAATAATACGAACCGCATTCTGAATAAGTTGTGTCACGCCTTCCCCATCACTGCTGCCGGTCCAATAGACATCAACAAGGTCACCAGGACGCAGAAAGCCGGACACACCTGAAACGGCGTCGACTTTAATTGCAAAGGCGCGCATGCCAGGGGAAAGCTGGGATTGAATACCAACCTCTTCGCCGGGGGCTGTGATTTTTACAGCCAGTACGGGTTCGTTGATTTCCATGACACGTGACACACTGCGGTAGTTTGCAGCGCCTGCAGGAAACAAAGCATCAATAGAAGAGAATACCCCTTCAGGCAGGGAATCAGATGGCCATTTGATAATTTTGACGTGTTCAGCCGTAAGTTGTTCCCCGTAGGAAATTCTCTGGTTCACAACAAAGACATCTGTTGTGGCAATCGCAGGCACCCTTGCAGCGTTTGCCTGGGCCAGTGCCCCACGATATCCGTCGACTTGTTCTTTAACTTTCAACACGGCAAAACCAGCCAGACCAACACCTGCAACAAGCACGAGGCCAAATATTGCGCGCATTCTTAATCCTTTCAGAATTACGTCCCTACATCACGTTGGGGGACGAAAGCTTTCATCGCCGAATTTAGTCCGGGAATCAACCAAAGCGAGATCATCACTGTTTTTTGTGACCTAATTATCAAGATAAAGAAAAATAGTTAATTTTTAATCGAACTCAATTTCAGTGGATGGAGCTGGCATAGCGCCGACATTGGTCCCAATTTTCTGAGCAAGTGTATTCGTCTCTGTGCCAACAGGTATTGCGATGGCGACACCTAAAAAGACTATGGCCGCAGTTAAGACCACCCAGTCAACTGTCACCGCCGCTGTTTCATCATTCACAAACTGTTTAACCATTTCTACCATTGGGCTGCTCCGAATTGCTGATCTTTGGGTATCGGTGCCTAAAAATGTAGGTGGAAAATATGTCTGAAAAGTGATGTTCATCTGTCGAGAATTAGGTGAAATGTCACTATCTGGATGATTGAACAATCGAACGAAATTAGCCACGCGATTGCCGCGTGGCTAATTTTTAACTTAGTATAGCAGGATATCGCCTGCTAATTGCTATGGATTAGCTGCCAGTACCAGTGCCAGTGCCAGTACCAGTGCCAGTGCCAGTACCAGTACCAGTGCCAGTACCACCGAAGGTGGTGTCAGTGCTGACTTCCATTGTGGTCAGGCCAGTCTGGATGTCGCCTGCAAGGTCAGCAGCGCCTGTGCCAACAGAGTTGATGATCACGATGCCAAGGCCAACGATGGCTGCGGTCAGAACAACCCAGTCAACAGTTACAGTTGCCAGATTCGTCGTGTGCGAAGTTTTTGATGAAGTTAAGCATTTTATTTCCTTACTATGTTTATCGCCGCGGTCGCGGTTTGTCTCGTGGCCCACCGGACCGGTTACTGCCTGCTACTGTCTACTCAGATGCTACAGCCGGGGTACTGGGACATATAGCCGTGGGAATGGGGCGATACTTGGGCGGAGGTCGGGTATTTTTGGCCTTCGTTAACAAAAGGTGTGATTTTTGATAACTGTTTGAATTTTGGTAACAAAAGCGCCGAGATCTACTTAATATCGTTAACCGTTGTGACCAATTTGGTTCAAGGTGCTGAAATGTGGTCCAAATATGACGGAGAATCTCGTAATTTGCTGGTTTTGACGAGTCGGATTTGACAGACTCACCTATAAGGATGAACGGGGAAACATGGACAGGGAATGCTTGTGATCGGACGCACTATTATGATGCCCCGCGGTTTATGTCGCGCCACGTTTCTTTCTATTGGATTCGTTTCAACTTTGGGTGGGGTTGGTGGATCGGCACTTGCAGATGGGTTGCCGAGACCTGGTGATTTCTCAGCCAAATGGATTTCAGTGCCGGACAGTTTTGAAGGGCGGCGTAGAATAGATGTTCAGATTGACCCGGTGGAACAAGCTGCTGCATTGGCGCTGCCGTCGGGATATGGTGTGTTCACGCCTTTGGAGGATGAAACATCACCGGGACCGCAAGATACGACCGCGGAAACGTTGCCTTATTCTTGGTTCTGGAATGAAATATCCCCTTCGCTTGAACATTCGGCACCTGACAGCCTTGAAGCTGCGGAAGTGCTGATTACTTCGCCATCGCGTGACGGTGCAATTGCAATTCCAGCGATGCAGAATCTGCAGGTTGTCGCTGAAAAATATGGCAGGGATATTCTTGGGGCGACTGTTGGGACACGGGTTTCTCCGGCATTTGTTCTGGCTGTGATTGGCGTGGAATCATCCGGCCGGTCTGATGCCGTTAGCAGTGCAGGCGCGTCCGGCCTGATGCAGCTTATGCCCGCAACGGCTGAACGGTTTGGGGTGACGGACCGAAGTGATCCTGTCCAGAATATTAAGGGCGGCGTGGCTTATCTTGACTGGCTGATGAAGGAATTCAATTACGATCCAGTCATGGTTCTTGCAGCGTATAATGCAGGTGAAAATGCTGTGCGCAGGAACGGCGGTGTTCCGGAATATGCGGAAACGCGGGGTTATGTCCCTAAGGTTGTTGCGGCTTGGACAGTTGCGCGGGGCTTGTGTTCAACGCCGCCTGAACTGGCGACAGACCCTTGTATATTCTACGTGAATTTGGCTGGAAATGACGGATGATTGCAAAGCAATTGAAACTATCTGAGTTCAGTCTAACAGACGAATATTTAAACTATTTAAAAGTGTGTTTGCGGAAAGTTTGAAATCTTTACATTCCAATATGATATTCTTCGCGCTGCAGGGGTATTCCAAGAAAAATGCGCAATGAGGGGATCCACATTGTGATATTTTATTTTCTCTTGAAGAATATTTGGAGCGGGCGAAGAGATTCGAACTCTCGACCCCAACCTTGGCAAGGTTGTGCTCTACCCCTGAGCTACGCCCGCATCCTTTCGGTGAGGCATCATCTATTGAACCTGCCCCCGGCCTGCAAGTAGAAAATGCACCCGGGCGACAGATTTCTTCGCAAACACCCCAGAATACCGCTGGCGTGCCGGATCAGAAGATTGCATGCCCGATATTGGCAAGGGCGGCGAATGTCAGCATGGCAAAGGTGATAATCATGCCGTTTTTACGCAGTGGCACGATCTGGGGTTGGGCGGCCAGGCCATGGGCGTGCATGACACGGCCAGCTACCAGCATAATGCCTAGAATATGGCAGATCCAGATGGGTGCGCCCTGTAATTCTGCCATCAAAAGCAGGATCAGCCCCATAGGTGCGTATTCCACAAAGTTTGCATGCACCCGGATTCGTTTGTTCAACATACTGTCATCGCCATCCCCCAATGAAACTTTCGCGCTTTGGCGGCGGAAAATGACTTTGAAACTGAGATATACCAGCAAGAGAGCAAGAATACCGGCGTAAATAGGTGTGACTGTTGGGATCATCGAAGGTGCCTTTATGTTGACTGGCGCAACAGAAACACGGTTTGCCAACGATCACAACAGATGCATCTGATGATTTGTCCATGAACGCCATACGCAGGGTTCTGTCGGGTTTCAGCAGGTTTTTGTCCGATTGCAATCTGTTCGCATCGCTTGCCTTCCTGTCTGTTGTCGCAAGCTGCAGAGGAAGAGTGATGCGATATTCTGGCTTTAAAGTGATCAAAGAGGCCCTGACCGGCCATAAAGGATGGGAGCCGCAGTGGCGGAACCCTGACCCCAAGCCCCATTATGACTTTGTGGTCATTGGCGGCGGTGGGCATGGGCTAGCGACGGCTTACTACTTGGCGAAAGAATTTGGCGAAAGTCGGATCGCGGTTCTGGAAAAGGGCTGGATTGGCGGCGGCAATGTCGGGCGGAACACGACGATTATCCGGTCAAACTATCTGCTGGATGGGAATGAACCGTTTTATGAATTCTCTCTGAAGCTTTGGGAAGGGTTGGAACAGGATTTCAACTATAACGCCATGGTCAGCCAGCGTGGCATTCTGAACCTTGTGCACACAGATGCACAACGCGATGCGGCGCGACGCCGGGGCAATGCGATGATCCTGAACGGGTCCGACGCTGAGCTTTTGGATGTGGAAGGCGTACGCAAACTCTATCCTTTCCTGAATTTTGACAATGCCCGTTTCCCGATCAAAGGCGGGCTTCTGCACCGGCGCGGTGGCACGGTGCGCCATGATGCGGTGGCCTGGGGCTATGCGCGCGGGGCGGATATGCGCGGTGTTGATATTATTCAGAACTGCGAAGTCACGGGCTTTAAAATTGAAGATGGCAAATGTCTGGGCGTTGAAACCACGCGTGGGTTTATTGGCGCGGGCAAGGTCGGGGTTTCTGTTGCGGGGTCTTCCAGCCGCGTGATGGAAAAAGCCGGCATGCGCCTGCCTATGGAAAGCCATGTGTTGCAGGCCTTTGTGTCAGAAGGGCTGAAACCCGTCTTGCCTGGCGTGATCACCTACGGCGCGGGGCATTTTTATTGCAGCCAGTCTGACAAGGGTGGTCTGGTGTTTGGCGGCGATATTGATGGTTATAATTCCTACGCACAGCGCGGCAACATGCCGGTTATCGAAGATGTGGCCGAAGGCGGTATTTCCCTGATCCCGGCCCTTGGGCGTGTGCGTCTGTTGCGCGCCTGGGGCGGCATTATGGATATGTCGATGGATGGATCCCCGATCATTGATAAGACCCATATCGACGGGCTCTACTTCAATGGTGGCTGGTGCTACGGCGGGTTCAAGGCAACCCCGGCGGCGGGTTGGTGTTTCGCGCATCTCCTGAAAACCGACACCCCGCATGACACGGCCACGGCCTATCGGTTTGATCGGTTCCAGACCGGTCACATGATCGATGAAAAAGGCCAGGGCGCACAGCCCAACCTGCATTAAGGAGCCACAGAGATGATAATTAACCACCCGCTGCTTGGGCCCCGCGATGCCCAGGAATTTACATATCTTGGCGATGCATCCCTGATCAATCGCCCGGATGCTCAGGATGATAATGCGGCCGAAAAATTCCATGATTATCTGTATTTGCGTGACAATCCCGCAGGACTGCACCGTGAACTGTGGTTCCATGAAGCTGGTGACAGATCTTGGCTTGTGGTGACCCGCAACACAGTCACCCATGAAATTACAGATGTGCAACTGGCCCGTGATGTGGCCCGCAATGAGGGGCGCAGCAAATGAGCGGAATAAACCGATTGAACGGCGGTCTGATTGATCGCACAACTTCTGTAAATTTCAGCTTTGATGGCAAGACCTATCAGGGGCATGCGGGGGATACGCTGGCCTCTGCCCTGTTGGCAAATGATGTGCGCCTGATGGGACGGTCGTTTAAATATCATCGTCCGCGTGGCGTGGTGACCGCCGGATCAGAAGAACCAAATGCCCTGGTCGAACTGCGCAGCGGCGCGCGCCAGGAACCCAACACCCGGGCCACAGTAACCGAGCTGTTTAACGGGCTTGAGGCCCGGTCTCAGAATCGTGGATTTTCCCTGAAATATGATTTCATGGCGATCAATGACCGGTTCAGCAATTTCCTGACAGCAGGGTTCTATTACAAGACGTTCATGTGGCCCCGGGCGTTCTGGGAAAAGCTGTATGAACCGATCATTCGTAAAGCAGCGGGGCTTGGTTCGGTTTCCTTTGAGGATGACCCGGATGAGTATGACAAAGGCTTTCTGCACTGTGACCTTCTGGTAATCGGGTCCGGCCCGGCCGGGTTGATGGCGGCTTTGACCGCAGGGCGCGCGGGGGTCCGAGTGATCCTGGCGGAAGAAGATTTTATCACTGGTGGCCGTCTAAACGCAGAAACCCATATGGTTGATGACATGTCCGGCAGCGCCTGGGCGGCCTCTGTGATGGCAGAATTGTCCAGTCTTGAAAACGTGCGGATTATGACACGCACCACGGTGATCGGGGCATTTGATCACGGGATCTACAGTGCGGTTGAACGGGTTTCTGATCACCTAGCGATCCCTGCAACGGGAAAGCCGCGTCAGGTTCTGTGGCGCATCTATTCAAAACGCGCGGTGCTGGCTGCGGGGGCAACGGAACGCCCGATTGCTTTTGAAAACAATGATCGCCCTGGCGTGATGATGGCGGGTGCCATGCGCGCTTATGCCAATCGCTGGGCCGTGACGCCGCACCAAAAGGTTGCCGTGTTCACGAACAACGATGATGGGCATCGCACCGCTGCGGATCTGATTGCAAAAGGCGTTGAAGTCACCGGCGTGATTGATGTGCGCCCGGATGCACCGAAGGTTGCCGGCACAGAACTGTTTGCCGGTGCGCAGGTTGTGAACAGCACGGGGCGTCTTGGGTTGAAAACGGTGCAGATCCGTCTGGCGAATGGCGAATTGCGGGATCTGCCTTGCGGGGCGCTTGCTGTGTCTGGTGGTTGGAACCCGAATGTGCATCTGACCTGTCACCAACGTGGAAAACCCGTTTGGAACGAAGAACTTGCCGCGTTTGTTCCCGGTGGGGAACTGCCCGTTGGTCTGTCTGTTGCGGGGGCTGCCAATGGCGATCTGACGACGGCTGCGGCGTTGAAATCTGGGGCAGGGGCCGCAGTTCAGGCCTTGTCTGATCTGGGTATTCAGGCGCAGATGTCTGATCTGCCGCAGGCAGAAGATACGCCTGTTTCACTGACACCGTTCTGGTATGTGAAGGAAGGCAAGGGGCGCGCCTGGATTGATCAGCAAAACGATGTCACGGTGAAAGATATCAAGCTTGCGCATCAGGAAAATTTCCGTTCGGTTGAGCATCTGAAACGCTACACCACGCTGGGAATGGCGACGGATCAGGGCAAGACGTCGAACATGGGCGGCCTTGCGGTGATGGCGGAATTGACGGGGAAATCTATCCCGGAAACCGGCACGACAATTTTCCGCCCGCCTTATACGCCTGTGTCTTTGGGCGCGTTGGCGGGGCGTTCGGTTGGGAAGGAATTTCACCCAACACGTGAAACCCCAAGCCATAAATGGGCCGTGGAGCAGGGCGCTGAATTTGTCGAGGTCGGCAACTGGTTGCGGGCGCAATGGTTCCCGAAGGCTGGCGAAACCCATTGGCGACAATCTGTGGATCGCGAGGTTCTTCAAACCCGGAAATCTGTTGGCATCTGTGACGTCACCACATTGGGTAAAATCGATGTGCAGGGCAAAGATGCGGCGGCATTTCTGAACAAGATTTACGCCAACGCATTCGCGAAACTGCCCGTGGGCAAGGTGCGCTATGGCTTGATGCTGCGCGAGGATGGCATTGCTTATGACGACGGCACGGCCGCGCGCTTGGCTGAGGATCATTTTGTTGTAACAACCACCACGGCCAATGCGGTTTTGGTGTATCGGAACATGGAATTTGCGCGTCAATGTCTGTGGCCTGATCTGGATGTGCAGCTGATTTCCACCACCGAAGCCTGGGCGCAATATGCGGTGGCCGGCCCGAATGCACGTAAGCTTTTGCAAAAGATTGTGGATCCGGAATTTGACATCTCAAACGAAGCATTTCCTTTCATGGCATGTGGTGAAATCACGGTCTGTGGCGGGCTGCGGGCACGTTTGTTCCGGATCTCATTTTCAGGTGAATTGGCCTATGAAATCGCGGTGCCTACACGTTACGGCGACGCGTTAATTCGTAAGCTGATGGAGGCGGGTGAAGAATTCGATGTTACGCCTTACGGGACAGAAGCCTTAGGCGTGATGCGGATCGAAAAAGGCCATGCTGCGGGCAATGAATTGAACGGTACAACATCGGCCGTGAACCTTGGAATGGGGCGTATGGTCAGCAAGAAAAAGGACTGTATTGGTAATGTGTTAAGCGAACGTCGGGGGATGAACGAAGCGGGTGATTTGAACATCGTTGGCCTGCGTCCATTGGATGCGAAAGACCCGATTCCAGCGGGGGCGCATTTGATGAATGCAGATGGTGCGGTGTCCGCCAAAACCGATCAAGGTTACGTCACATCTGCGGCTTATTCGCCAGTTTTGGAATGCTCTATCGGACTTGCTTTTTTGAAAGGCGGTGCTGATCGCATGGGCGAGGTTCTTCGTGTGGTGAATCCGCTTGAAGGAAGTGAAACCCGGGCCGAAGTTGTCAGCGCCCATTTTGTCGATCCAGAAGGGGAGCGTCTTCGTGCATAATTTGAAACCCATCACCGCACTTGGCGGCGCGACGGCTCAGGTTGATCGGTTCGATGGCCTGATGATTTCGGAAAACCCGGACCGTGCTTTGGTCTCAATGACCGCGCGCGAAGGTCAAGGCGATGCAGTGCGCGACAAAGCTTGGCCTTTCCTGAAAGTCGACCTTCCAGATGTTGGGAAATCCATGATGGGAACGGAATATTCCGCCTTTTGGATTGGCCCGGAAAGTTGGATGATCGACGCGCCATATGCCGGGAATGCCGATCTTGCGAAACAGGTGAAATTGGCCGTTGGTGATACGGCATCTGTGGTGGAGCAAACTGATGGTTGGTGCCGGTTTGATCTATCCGGCGTGGCCGAGATTGCGGCATTGCAACGGCTTTGCAACGCGGATGCCGCACAAATGGACGTCGGGGATGTGACCCGAACGCAGATCCATCATTTGGGATGTTTCCTGTGGTGTCAGGACGGCGGATTTGCAGTTATTGGGCCACGTTCATCGGCCAAATCATTGCATCATGCGCTGACAACTGCAGCGAAATCCGTGTGTTGATTTGATTAAACCGATGGCAGGCAACTGCCGTCGGTGACCCGGAAACTGTTGCGGTTTTTGCGGTCATCCTGGGGGGACACCCCATAGACTTCTTTATAATGGTTTAACATTGGTGATGTGGATGAATAGCCCACGGAATACGCGATCTCTGTAATCGTGTCGCTTGAATAGAGAACCAATTGGCGGGCCTGTTTGAGTCGCAATAGGCGATAGTATTTCAACGGGCTTTCGCCCGTGGCGCGCCGAAAACTGCGCTCTAAACTGCGGGTGGACATATTGACCGCAGCGGCGACATCTTTGATCTGCACAGGATCTTCTATATGTTCCGCAAACATTTGAATTGCCTTGGTAATTTGTTTCGGCATGCTGTCGGTCGTATCCGCTGTGGTCAGGCTTGGTGTTTTTTGGGTGACCTCGCCTGTGCGCACAAAAGGGTGCTGAAACCAACAGGCGACTTCCGTCATGATTTCGGCACTGAGTTGGGTTTCAATCAACCCAAGCATGAGGTCAAAAACCGCCGCGGCGCCTGAGGCCGTGAGACGTTGTTCGCCTTTGCAAATCACGGTCTGAACTGGTTTTAATTCCGGGAATTCGGTGCAGAATGCCGTATCGTAGCACCAATGTACCGATGTCGGGTGACCCTTCATGAGGCCGGTGCGAGCCAGGGGAAAGATGCCACCGCTGAACCCGCCAATGGTTTTTCCTGCGCGCAGATGGCGTTGCAAAATGGCCTGCGCTTTGCCTGGCGTTTGGAAGGTGCCGGTTGGGCTTGAGGTGAGGAAGATATAATCTAGATTTTGCGCGTTTTCCAATGTGTCATCTGGTGCGAAAACCACTCCGGCGGAGGAGGTCACAGGAGCGGAGGTTTCCGACAAGACCCGCCAAGTAAAAGCCGCGCGACCTGCGATTTCATTCGCGGCGCGCAGCGGTTCGATGGCGGAGGTCAGGCAGGCCATGGGGAAGCCTGGGAAAATTACAAAACCAAGGGTTACTGTACCGGTCATTGCAGGGCCTCTGATTGAAGTTCGGTGACGGTTTGGAAGATCTGCTTTTCAAGCTCGCGCGCAGCGGGGGAGGTTGGGGTATCCGCCTTGCGCAACATGTGGATTTGGCGTTCAGGCAGGGAATCACCGGGTGATCCAGGGAGGGGAATGAAAGCCAGTTTCTGGCTTTCTGCCATTTTGACGGTCATTTCGGGAAGAATTGTGATGCCCAAATCGGCCCGCACCATGGCCAGCAGCGATGTGATGTTATGCACGGATAAAAGCGCTTTGCTGTGGATGTCCTGAAAGGCGGGCACGGTGATCAGACGGGCCAGATCATTGGCGATAAAACGATGCGGTGTCAGGTCAGACCAGGTTAGTCTGAGGCCGGGTTTTGCCAGGGGATGGTCACGCGGACAGACCAAACCAAAGGGATCGGAAAGCAAGTCTTGGCGATGCAAACTGCCGCCGCTTAAGCCCGCAGATGCGATCCCAATATCAATGCGACCACGGGACAGTTCGTGCAGGATAGTGGTTGAATCCATATCACGCAATTCGATCTGAACGCCGGGAAATTCATTGATAAAACAGGATATTGCCCGGGGCATGATGGCGGAGGCAACCGAAGGCACCGCTGCGATGCGCACACGGCCATGGCGGGCATTTGCAAAGCTTTCAATGGCGTGAACCGTGCTGTCGAATTGATACAATTCGCGTTCGGCCTGTTCCAGAACAAAAGTGCCAAGGGCAGACAGACGGTTCTTACGGTCGGTTAGAAACAGGGGCTCACCCAGATGATCTTCCAGCTGTTTCAGCATCATGGAAACTGCCGAAGGCGTACGGCCCAATTGATGGGCGGCCTCGGATAGTTTTCCGCTGCGCGCGACGGCTGCGAAACAGCGGAGCATTTCAATTTTCAGGGCCATAGTTCAATTTTTCTGAAATTAGGTTCATTTGTTTGAATTTGACTGAAGTTCTGCCGGATGTCCATAAAGGATGTGCAATTGCGCGCAGAACACAGCGGAGATTCCCGATGACCGACACAAAATTGAACCTTATCGCAGGCACCTGGACCGCAGGCGAAAGCGAAATCGAAAACCGCAACCCATCTGATCTGTCTGATCTCATCGGCATGTTCGCGCAGGCGTCAGCGGATCAATTGGAAGCGACCCTAGATCAGGCGAAAATTGCCCAAGCTGAATGGGAAGCATACGGCATCGAACGTAAATACAACGTCCTGATGGCCATCGGCACTGAGATGATGTCACGCGCGGAAGAGCTGGGCACATTGCTGGCACGCGAAGAAGGTAAACCTTTCGCAGAAGGCAAAGGCGAAGTGTATCGCGCGGGTCAG
>NZ_JBMYXF010000011.1:0-70947 GCF_049608145.1 Halocynthiibacter sp. | reverse complement strand
CAACCTGCCCGATCAACGCAGCGCTTTCACGACCCTCAATCATCCAGTTGCCATACCCCTGCGTTTTCCAAGATGTCAGGTTCTTTTCCCAAGCGTCGCGACACCGCGCACGCGATCTGGGGACTGCGCCTATATAGCGAACAACCTCTGGATCCGCCCAAATCGCAGCATAGGCCTCAAAATCATTCTCCTGCGGCAATCGCAGGATCAGGCGTTCCGTCCATACCGTTGTTTTGTCCTGCTTCATATTCATGGCCTGATATGCCGATAAACAATATCTTCCGGATCAGGCTTTGCGGCACTCTCATCGACAACCGCATTTAAACGCTGCGCCACCCGGGCCGAAGCCAGATTGCCCTCATCCACATAACTGACAAGCGTTTCGATATCTAAGTTTGCAAAAGCCCAGTCACGCAAAGCGGCCGCCGCTTCACTGGCATACCCATGCCCTTCATATCCAGAATACAGGAACCATCCCAATTCTCGTTCCGGAAACAACGGCCCGGCGTTCAGGCACACTTGCCCCACGGTTGTCCCATCTGCCCGATCCACCATCAAAGCCCCATGTCCAAGCAAATGCCACTGGGCGATATCATGGCAGAACCAGCTCCAGGCGCCTTTTTCATCATAAGGCCCGCCCATATAACGCGCGTGATCTGACATCATCATTGCGCGATACTCCGGCCAGTCAGTCATGTCCATCACACGCAATCGCAACCGGTCGGTCGCCAGGTCGGGGATCATTACGCTATCCATCTATGACACCTCATCCAGTTCGTAGGATAGGCCCGGAACACATGCCACTGCCAGCCCGACAGTATCAATGCCATGGCTTTCCTCAACAGGCCAGCCGTTCACCAACACGTGCTATGCGTGAAATATCGCAGCCTGCCCCATAAAAACAAAAACGGCGCCACATCGGGCGCCGTTTCCGTAATCTTAAAAGCGATTAAAGCTTAAGAAGCTTCAGTGATGAATTTCACTGCGTCGCCGAAAGTCTGGATGGTTTCTGCAGCGTCATCCGGGATCTCGATGCCGAACTCTTCTTCGAAAGCCATAACCAGCTCAACGGTGTCCAGGCTGTCTGCGCCCAGGTCGTCGATGAAAGAAGCGTTTTCAGCTACTTTTTCTGCTTCAACACCAAGGTGCTCAACAACGATCTTTTTTACACGATCTGCAACGTCGCTCATGTTTCTTCCTCACTTATTTCGGGGATAATCCCCGTTTCTCTCTGTTTGGCCCGGATCACCAGATGGGACCGGCTGAAAGTGCCGTAAGGGCACCCGTTTGACAGCTTTCCCGACACGGTTCATCCGCGCCCCGGTAAAATGCTGCGTGGCCTATAGCACATCAGATGCATAAGGCAAACGCTTTCGCAAGCCCCGCGTTGCAGGGCGATGCGTTACAACATGGCCATACCGCCGTTCACATGCAAGGTGGAACCGGTGACATAAGCGGCTTCTGGGCTTGCAAGATAAAGCACTGCAGCCGCAATTTCTTCCGGATTGCCCATACGCGCCGCCGGAATTTGCACGTTGATTTTTTCTTTCTGATCGTCGGTCAGTTTATCCGTCATCGCCGTTGCGATGAAGCCAGGCGCCACAGCATTTGCGGTGATTCCCCGGCTGGCGACTTCATAAGCGATCGATTTGGTCATGCCGACCATGCCAGCTTTTGATGCGGCATAATTCACCTGACCCGGGTTACCGGTGGCGCCCACGATGGAACTGATGTTCACAATCCGGCCCCAACGCGCCTTCATCATCGGGCGCATCACACCACGGCACAGACGCATGGTGGATGTCAGGTTCACATCCAAAACAGACTGCCATTCCTCATCTGACATGCGCATGAACAGCTGGTCCCGTGTGATGCCGGCATTGTTCACCAGGATATCAACAGATCCCATTGCCGCCGCTGCAGCCTTTGGCAGCGCATCCACAGCCTCAGCATCAGACAGGTTACATGGCAATACATGTGCCCGTTCCCCCAACTCCGCCGCAAGCGCCTCAAGCGGCTCAACCCGTGTGCCGGACAGGCCCACAGTTGCGCCGGCCCCATGCAAAGCTTTGGCGATAGAGCCACCAATCCCACCAGATGCCCCGGTGATCAGTGCACATTTTCCTGTCAGATCAAACATTTATTCTCTCCTGCTGACGGCAACACCGTCTTTCATCTTGCTTAAAATACTCCGGGGGTCCGGGGGCAGCGCCCCCGGCCTCGCCAAAGCTCACTCCGCAGCTGTTGCCGCTTTTACATCCTCGGGCGTGCCAATGGCTTTACAGGCGATAGAACGCTCGATCCGGCGGATCATACCGGACAGGGCTTTGCCCGCACCAATTTCCCAGATCTCTGTCACACCTTCACCCGCCATAAACGCAACGCTTTCACGCCAGCGCACAGAACCAGTCACCTGTTCCACCAGCAGATTGCGGATGGTTGCGGCATCAGAAATCGCATTTGCCCGAACATTCGCCACCAACGGCACAGCCGGACGGTTGATCTCAACATGTGACAAAGCTTCCGCCATGACTTCGGCCGCTGGCTGCATCAATTCACAGTGGAACGGCGCAGACACCGGCAACAGAACCGCTCGTTTTGCGCCTTTGGCTTTGGCGATTTCAATCGCACGTTCCACGGCTTCCTTATGACCAGACACCACAACCTGGCCCGGATCATTGTCATTTGCAGCCTGACAGACCTGATCATGTGACGCCTCAGCGGCCACCTCTGCAGCGGTTTCAAAGTTCAACCCCAGCAGAGCCGCCATCGCACCAACGCCCACAGGCACGGCCTTTTGCATCGCTTCACCGCGTGTACGCAACAGGCGCGCCGTATCCGCCACGGAAATCGCACCGGATGCCGCCAGTGCGGAATATTCACCCAGAGAATGCCCCGCCACAAAAGACGCATCTGTGATTGCAATGCCTTCGGCTTCCAATGCGCGCATCGCCGCCAACGAGGTCGCCATCAGCGCAGGCTGCGCATTTTGCGTCAGCGTCAGCGTTTCCGCATCGCCTTCCCAGATCAGATCCGACAGTTTTTCGCCCAGCGCGTCATCCACCTCGTCAAAAATGGCTTTCGCGGCCGGATAAGCCTCTGCCAGAGCTTTACCCATCCCAATGGTCTGAGCACCCTGCCCTGGAAATACAAATGCACGCATATTACGCCCCTCGTTTTGTTACCTTAACGTCGGGATACCCTGCCCTGCGCCCTGTCGCAATGGTTTAGAGGAAATTGCCGCATCTAGGATGCATTGTCTTTATCTCGAACCATTCACCAGACAGATCAGAACCCCTACCGCATCCCATTAAAAAATGTGCTCCAGCCACTACGTTTCTGATGCAGGTATAGGACCGCCCTATTCGGAAGCACCCCCGACACTTTCCGCAATTATGCACAATCTTCGCGCGCAGGCGCAAATAGCCAGCCTTGCCGGTTGGCTCTATTCGGTTCATGTTAAACTACCTTGTCAGGAGTACCCTCATGTCCACAAAAAACACCACTACAGGCTTTGGGTCTGTTGCCAGGTTCTTCCACTGGAGCGTCGCATTTTGTATCATCACGCTGATCCCACTGGGCATCATCGCGGATGGCATGGCGTTTGATACGCCCGAACTTTTGACACGAAAAGCCTTTCTGTTTCAAATACACAAAACCCTAGGCGTTTTGGCATTCTTCCTGGCCCTTGCCCGTATTCTATGGGCGCTGACCCAGCCAAAACCAGCCCCATTGCATCCTGATCGCAAACTCGAAACCTTTGTCGCCGAAATGATTCACTGGCTTTTGTACGGCTCACTGGTGCTGGTGCCGCTGACGGGCTGGATCCATCATGCGGCCACAACGGGTTTCGCCCCAATATTCTGGCCGTTCGGACAAAACCTGCCCTTTGTCGAAAAATCCGAAGACACTGCAGTTCTATTCTCTGCTTTGCACAAAACATTTGAACGGGTTCTGGCCTTTTCTATTTTGCTGCATATCGCAGGCGCACTGAAACATCACTTTGTTGACAAAGATATCGTCCTGAAACGTATGTTGGGGCGGGCCGAGGGGGGCAGCGCAATCATACAACACAGTAAGTCCCCTCTTTATGCTGCTCTTTTAGTCTGGGCCGTTGCTCTGCCTGTTGGCGGTGCTGTATTTTATTTGCCAGCACTGAACGCTCACAGCGTTGAACTTGAAGCACCTGAATTGGCCGAAACCAGTGGGAATTGGACAGTGCGTGAAGGCAGCCTTGAAATCTCAGTGACGCAGTTTGGATCAGCGGTCACCGGTCGTTTTGCAGATTGGAATGCAAGCATTAACTTTACCGATGATCGCACTCTGCCTGTTGCCGGGAATGTCGATGTTGAAATCGCAATTTCTTCCCTGACACTTGGATCTGTTACAGATCAGGCCATGGACGCGGATTTTTTCAACGCATCCCAGTTTCCGACAGCGCGGTTTATAGGGGATATTATACACTCCGATGACGGCTATATCGCAGATGGCGCATTCACCCTCAAAGGCGTCACACAACCGCTGCGTTTTGACTTTGACCTTGTCCTTTCAGATGGAGAAGCTGAAATGACCGCCAGTTTTGACCTGATGCGTCTGGACTACCAAATTGGACCGGACATGCCCGATGAAAGCTCTCTGGCATTTCCTGTGCATGTCAAAATCAACCTCATAGCAGAACCTGGATAACCCCCAGATCTAAAGTCCATACAATCATCCCAAGGATCATCAGGCCGCTGTCTCAGTTGCGTCTGATGATCTATCCTCGACCCCGCGCACCGAAGTAAAACTGCCTTCCGCTGCCAAATCGGTTTCATCCTGAATCAGCGAAAATCGGGATACAGCCCCTGACAACACTTCGCATTCCTGCATCAGGCTTTGTGTGGTTGCATTGGTTTCTTCAAACATTGCGGCGTTTTTCTGTGTTACACCATCTAGATTATTTATCGCAGTGTTAATCTCCGCAAGCCCTGTCGCCTGTTCAACGCTTGAGGCTGACATCTCCGTGACATGTGTTGCGACCTCCTGCACCGATGTGACAATTTCTTTCAGTGATTTCTGCACCTCTTCAACCATTTCCACCCCATCACGCACCTGCGTTCCGCTGTTAGAAATCAGTGCGCCAATCTCAGCGGCGGCAGCTGATGATCTCTGGGCCAATGCGCGCACCTCGCTTGCGACAACCGCAAACCCCCGCCCCGCAGGTCCTGCACGGGCCGCTTCAACCCCCGCATTCAGGGCCAGCAAATTTGTCTGGAAAGAGATGTCATCAATGACTGTGATAATTTTCTGAATTTCGGAAGAGGACGTGTTTATTTTATCCATTGCTTCGACCGTGCGCTGAACCGTCTGGCCACTGATTTTTGCATTTTCCTGTGCAGTATCCACAATTTTACTGACATTTCCGGCCCCATCTGCGGTTGAGCGCACAGATGCTGTAACCTGGTCCAGCGCCGCTGCGGTTTCTTCAAGGGTTGCGGCCTGCATTTCCGTGCGACGGGCAAGATCATCTGATGCTGCAGCGATTTGATTGACATCGGCGCGAATGCGAACGGATCCATCCTGAATCTGCGATATGGCCAGAGACAGGCTTTCGGCAGCGGCGTTAAAGTCTTTTCTCAGCTGGTCGTATTCCCCCGCAAGTTCCGTATCAATCAGATCTGACAGGTTGCCTTCAGACAATGCACTTAACCCCCGAGCCAGGGCACGAACCACTTCGGCCTGCTCTTCCAGATTGCGCTTACTTTCGGCCTGGGCCAGCATCTCTTGCTGCCGCAATTTGTCATCTTCTAGGCGTTTGGCTTCCGCTTCTTCCTGTTCGCGACGTTTTTCTTCTGCTTCGGCAGCAAGGCGTCTGTTTTTTTGCTGTTCTCGTATTTTTGCATCGCGTTCAGCGTTTTTCTGTTCTTCCTGCGCACGCTTTTCAAGTGTCCTGCGGCGCATCGTTTCCACAGCCGTTAGAACGTCACCGATTTCATCGTTACGCGACGAACCAATTCCCGCACCGGAACTTGTTTTAGCTTTTGCGTCCGAATTCAGAATTTCACCAGGTATCAGCCGAATTGGGTTAATGATATTACGCCGCGCAAATAAGGTCGCAGAAGCCAGTATTACCAAAGTTAACGCCGCCAACCCAGCAAAAGAATAAGTCAGCACTTTCCGCTGAAGGGCAGCAGCATCTACTGCCGTCTGATGTTCAGCATCTGCAACCAATGTCGCAATCATATTGGTCACTTCGGTAAAATGATGACTTGTGGCGTTGACAAGCTTCTGAATAGACCCCAGCCGCGCACGTTCTTCAAAATTGTAGTTGTTGCGGGCGGCCTCGAAATCACCGTCCCGGATCAATCGCAGGGTCCGACTGTTGGCTGTTGTATAAAGGGCATTCAATCGTCCCAGCGTCGCGCCGGACCGTATCAGATAATGCAGGCCACGATCCAGTTCGGTTGAATGTAATCCTTCCTGTTCAACGATTGCACTAAATCGGATAATACTGGTGAAATATGCATTGATCGCATCTCGCACTTCATTTCTACGCCCGATTTCGCTCTGTGGATCATAGCTATGGCGCTGGATATTTGCCCGGCGGGTTTCATCCAGACCGGAAACAGAGCTGTTAATTTTGAGTAATCCGTCAGTCATATTGCCGCTGGCTATGGTCAGTCTGCGGTTGTATTCCAACGTTTCATCCATATGGGAAAACGTGTTTTCCAACCTTTGAGACGATGAAAGAATTGTATAAGCGTTCACAAGACTCAGGAAAACCACCGGGATCAGAACCAAGCTCAGAATTTTACCACCAAGTCGCATCGAGAAACGGCTAGATTTCCCTTCCAGGACGGAGGCCTTCGTGCCCGTTTCATTCAGTTTTTCAACAGATACATCAGACATTTGGATACTCTCCTGATCAACCGTTGCTGCTGGCAGAGAGTGCCGCAACCAGACCTCTGGCCTGTTCAATCACATGAAAGACATCAGAAGGGGTTTTCCCCCCCTCAAGAGGCACATCCACTGTGACAGTCGTGACACCGGTTGCGTATTTAACAGCCCCAACATCAGCCAGCCCGCGACCAAGAAGAAAAATCACATCAGATGGTGTGATATCACTGCTTTTCTGCTGCGGAGGTTCGATCCCCCCGGTGACGCTGAAGCGCTGATCGGCCGTTGAAAGCGCTTGTAAATCGGCAAGCAATGCATATGCATTATTGTAGGCATCTGCTGGGCTTTTGCCCAGGACAGGTTCAATCGCATTCAGATCTACAGAGACATCCATGTGTTCGGTTACTGTTTCAAGATCACGCACCAATGTCGCCGCAACCTGATAGACATCATTTGGTACAATTCCAGGAACGCCCAGTGCATCGATTTCACGATCTATCATCGCCAGATGTGCAAGAACATCAGTCGGTGTTTTCCCCTGTGGAAGCGTTGTTTCCGCCACATCTTGTGTGATGGAATAGGCCGGTCGCAGTTCCCGGATATCGGCCAAAATGCTATCAACAATGCCCTTCACATCCGCAGGCTGTACATCGCGCACCGGCAGCGGATCAATCGACCGCGTTGGCAGCCCATTCATAAATCGAAGCAACTGCACCTTGGCCCAGATAATGCGCGCGCGCTGAAAGACATGTCGAGGCAAGGCCTGGATACGGGGCAATTGCTGTGTCGGGGCCTCTGAAAAATTGGCTTCGTTCAGCAAAAGAAGCTCCTGATGGATCATGTCCGCAGATTGAAACACATGATTTGGTGTTTCTTCCTGGGCTTGCAGGGGCGCTGCTGCCAGTAAAGCCATAAAAACAGGGGCAAGGCGGTGCAATTTCATATCTGACTCCGGCACGGAAAATATTTACCGGGGAAGTCTGGCGTGATTCGTGTGATTTTTCGGTTAAAACGCCACCGATCGATAAATTACATTCGAAATCAATAAATTAAAGGGTGGCAAAACCTGAAACCCAGTTCAGAACACAAAAGCCCCGCCAGACAGGCAGGGCTTTCTTCAGCATAGTCAGGCCTGATTATTCAGCCTGCCCCGCTTCGATAGAGATCTGGATCGCGACTTCGTCTGATACATGCGGAGCAAAGTTGCCAACGCCAAAGTCAGACCGCAACACAGTGGCGGTTGCGTCGAAGCCCAGCCATGGTTTCTGCGCCATCGGATTGGTTGCGGCCTGGTTCAGGACCGCATCCAGAACCACAGATTTGGTCACGCCATTCAGGGTCAGATCACCGGTGATGTTTGCGGTGGTTTCGCCTGTCAGCTCAATCCCAGTGGATGTGAAAGAGACAATTTCGTCACCCTGCGCATTAAAGAAATCTTCCGCCATGAAATGCGCAAAACGTGCTTCCCAACCCGTGAACATTGAGGCAAGCGGCATGGACACAGACACGGAAGACGCGCTTGGGTCGGCCTCATCAAACATAATTTCACCTTCAAAACCCGAGAACATGCCCCAAGTCGTAGAGAAACCAAGGTGGTTATATGAGAAGAGGATCTGGCTGTGCGACGCATCCAGATCGTATTTTACGGCTTCTGCCGATGCGGCGGTGGCTGCGGTCAGCATAGTCGCCGCGAGAAGAAGAGATTTCATAACTGTGATCCTTTATAAGTTCGGAGTAAACTTGATATGATCATGCCACGAGATCAATTCGGTGGCAGTAAACAGTTTGTGTTCACAGATGCGCAGAGCGGGGTTTTGCCTGGCACCATTTATAAACACGAAAAATTCATGGTTATCCCAATATCAAAGCCCTGGGACACAGCCGAAAGCTATATCTGCTAATCCGCCTCAACAGGGGCCGCGGTTTTCAGGCTTTTTTGAAAAAGGTTTTCCACCGTAAAGGCGGCGGATCCCCTCCGATAAACAGCAGAATGCACCTGTCGATCGCATGGTTGGAACAAATATGAAAATGGATCCCTAATTGTGAAGAAAGCCATCCAGAAAACGGCCTTTGCAAGGCCACTGGCCTATGACCGATAAAACAACTATCGAGCTTCTCAAGTGTCTGTAATTTTTGAATTTTCAGCGAACTTCACATCATAATGTGAAATGGTGCGGTCGAGATGCACCTTTTTATACTATTTATCAGATTACTAAAACATAAGTTCGTAAAAATATCGTAACACATGTATTGCAAATCCATAATCTAAGGCACAACAAAAGCCGCGCTAAAAGCCCAAAGCAGACATGATCGATCTGCACGTCGGGCAGAAACCGGATTTTCTCCGCAGGCGCGAACCGATCAAAACCTCAAAGTCGAAAGCCGACATTCACATACGCATTAAAGCAAGAAATTCATTGCATTGCTGCAAGGGGGCTCTGAGCCCCTCTTGCGTCACACTGCTTTTGGAACGAATGTCCGGTTTTCGAACAGTCGTCAAAACCTTGTTAAAGAGAAACGGAGGGCTGCAAAAGTTTTGTAGGGCAAGAGCACTCAGTGATTTTAGACGAAGTGAACCCGGTGTCAAAGGTGCCGATTATGTCACAACACAACTGATCTGTTTTTTTTTACACTGGACGAAAGTTGGCTCGCGGTGGAGCCAACTTTTAGACCTATCCAAACTATACTCTTTTTGCTTTAGGGCGGGCATAGGGAGCACTAAACTAAATAGAACAATCGGGTTGGTGCATTGACGTTAAAAAAGCCAGTGGCAGCAAGATAGTATTCTATGCCATGACCAGGTCGGTGGTCGCGTCGGCCGAATATCTGAGCCTTGACCCAACTCCCTTGGGCGTCAATAACCCGAATTTGCTTACTTCCATCTATGTTAAAAAGTTTCAATCTCTTTTTTGGGTCAATCAGTTCTCGAGGAAAGGATTCTCTATCAATTGACGGCACTCCTCCATCCTTCTCAAAAGGCATATCCATCGAGATAGAATTGTTTCCGCCAAATAGAACTTCATCCTTTCGCATCACCGGTTGATGCGAAAAGCTCATCAAAGACGCCGATTGCCCTAGATCTATGCTGCCCCTTGTCAAAAAACCTGGGTAGCCGGGTAGAAAGTTTGCGTAACTAGATTCGTCGTCACCGGCAAAAATCAGACCGACAGCTTCATGCCGCTCCTCGTCAACAACAATTGAGCCACTATCGCCTCGATCGGACATTTTTGAGAACATTAGTTGATTTGAGAAGGGGATTACCCGGCCATTTCCGTATTTCACTCGGATATTTGCAACACCCAGTAATTTTCCATGACCGCAAACTGGGGAGCGAGCACCGACGGTATAATGCGCCTTGCCGAACTCAACACTCCAGGCTAGTCGCCGCGGAAATCGAAGACGTGAACCATTTGAGCATTCCCGAAATCTAGCTTCAATATCATCAGGGTCGTCGAACTCTGCGAATGCAATGTCATACTCGTTGTTTCCAAACTCGTTTACCGGTTCGAAATCATACAGAGATGCGATCGTTTTTCCGTCAATCTGTATTCTATCTCCGATTTTCGATCTGTTCCCATTCTTGCAGAAAACATGCCAATTTGATATTGCGACGTACACCCCATTTATCACTATAGGGGCTCCGTACGTCCCATAATATGGAGCTCCCTCAGGCCGTGCAGCAGTTCCCGCTTTAACCTGAGCAACGATTTCTCTGCCGGCCATCATTCGGATAGAGTAACTTCGACCTTCATGTTCGAAAACCGATCCAGAACGCAACGAACTTGGTATCGAATCCTTGTTGCCAGCGAGCTTAACAACGATCTCTGGACTTGTGGTGTCCAAACCCACATGCAGCTCAACCGCGACCCATTCCAAATCCATGAGTTCTGTTGAGAACTCCTCCTGGAACTGAGCAAGACTGTCTGAAAATTGATTAAAATCTACCATGGGGGTATCTCCAAAATTGACCGTATGCATTTGTTTGAATCACTTCTAGTGTAGCGCATCCTGCTTGAAAGTCGATATTTGGAAGCACCGCATTTTGGTCCGATTTTGAGTATTCTAGACACCCAAAAGCAGCCATTGGCGCAACTCCAGAGAAACATCACTCCGTCTACTCAACAGTCACTCTGCCTTTGGAAATACTGCTTAGACACGGTGCATTGGTATCACGCTCACTTATCGAAGTTTAAAGGCAATCCAATTTGTACGCTGTCAGTTAGAACCGGCCCAGAGTCGAACCTGGTGCAAAGCACGTCTAACGGCAGCACCCAGCCCGAAGCAGTCGTTGCCTTTCGCTGCGCCAAGTGGATTGCAGATGTTTTCTGCGATTGCGAAGGTGCGCCGTCAAAATGATGAATGCGGACATTCACAGGCCAATCCTGCTCGGCAGCCGTGCTGCGCATCACCCCGAAGTCAGGAATGGGCAGAAAGTGACATTTGCACAGTCAGAGGCTGCGCCAAAGCGGCCATCGGTGCAAAGTGCAGCTAACGGCAAGTTCGAGCCCAGACTCCCGTTTTTTCTGTAGCGCAGTGAATGTCGGCTACGCGGAAATTCGAACTTCAACCAAGGTAATCGATGATTGGACAGTCAGGCATGTGGTCACCACGACAGGATGTCACCAGATGCGCCAACTCATCATGCAGAGACTGAAGCTCCCGCTGCTTCTCTTCGATCTCCTCCAGTCGCTTGGACGCGATACGTTTCACTTCCGAGCTAGTGCGGTCCTGATCTTGATACAGGCTCAGAAGTTCGCGGCATCCTTCGATGCTAAACCCGAACGCACGTGATCGTCTGACGAACACCAGTTTGCGAACGGCCACATCGTTATAGGTGCGGTATCCCGCCTCTGATCGCGACGGTGCTTCGACCAACTTGATGTCGGCGTAGTAGCGCACGGTTTTGACGGGAAGGCCCGCCGCCTTTGATGCCGCAGAGATATTCATAGAACTTACCCTTGACCTTCCAGTTGCTGGAGAGACTAGGTTGATGATGAATGAGTTTCAAGGGTGCCATTTTTGATGGATGCCTGCACCTGCATAAGGATTTGATACATGCCCAAGGATACCGCCGCCAAAACTGCCACCCTCTATCGGATGCTGATGACCGACCACATGTGTCCATACGGGTTGAAATCGAAAGACCTGTTAGAACGTCAGGGCTTTCAAGTGGATGATCGCCACCTCACCAGCCGTGGCGAGGTTGATGCGTTCAAAGCCGAGCATGATGTGAAGACGACGCCACAGACGTTCATTGGTGAAGAACGCATCGGTGGTTTCGATGACCTGAGCGTACATCTAGGAAAAGCCACCAAGTCCAAGGATGCCACGACCTATAAGCCTGTCATCGCATTGTTCGCGGTCGCTTTGTTGATGGCCATAGCTGTGACTTGGTTGGCGTTAGGTGCCGCATTCACGGGACGGACAGTTGAATGGTTTATCTCGATATCCATGGTGCTGTTGGGTCTGCAAAAACTGCAAGACGTAGAACGGTTCGCCACGATGTTCCTGAACTACGACCTGCTGGCCCAACGGTGGGTTCGCTACGGATATGTCTATCCGTTCGTTGAGACTGGGGCAGGTCTGCTTATGATGGCCGGGGTTCTCACGTGGTTGTCTGCACCAGCAGCGTTGTTTGTCGCCAGCATTGGCGCGATCAGTGTGTTCAAGGCGGTCTACATCGACAAACGCGACCTAAAGTGCGCCTGTGTCGGTGGTGACAGTAAGGTTCCATTGGGTTTCGTGTCACTGACGGAGAACCTGATGATGGTCGGTATGGCGCTCTGGATGCTCACGACGCTGCGATAATAAATCGTTTGACCCTCCACCTACAGGAAGGATTAAAGATATCCAAAAGACGTGAGGATTAGTACATTCAATGAAATCGACTATCGCAATTGCCGCAATTTTGGTTGCGGGTGGCGTAGGCTACGTGTTGTGGCCCTCAGCGCCACAAACCGCCGCTTCTGACACCGCTATCAGTAGGGAGAATGGGGGACTCGCCAATGTGCTGTTGCCCGAAACCCTGTCACCGAACGCCCAGATCGGGCAGCTTGGATATGAGGCCAAGTGTGCTGCTTGCCACGGTGCGAATGCAGCGGGTCAAGATGGCGTAGCACCGCCATTGGTCCACATCATTTATGAACCCAGCCACCACGGCGATGAAGCGTTCCAACGGGCTGCTGAGTTGGGCGTTCGGGGCCACCACTGGCCGTTTGGTGACATGCCCCCCGTTGAGGGTGTAACACGGGGCGATGTCACCATGATCATCGCCTATATTCGCGAACTGCAACGTGCCAACGGGATCAACTGATCTCCAGTCACAAAATTGGAAACCGCAATGAAGACTATTCTACTCGCAGGCATGATCGGGATTTGGGCAACGGGCGCAATGGCGCACTCTCCCCTCGATACAACGACACCTACCAATGAGGCCACTGTCACGGAGATGCCGACCGAAGTCTTGATGGACTTCAAAGGTGACATTCGTTTGACGCGGGTTGCTATCACACATGCCGACACGCACAGCATGGACATGGACCTTGGCGAACAAACAGCGTTCACGCAGGAGTTTACGTTGCCGATGCATGACATGGGAGCGGGTGTGTACGTCGTTGAATGGCGTGGGCTTGGTGCAGATGGCCATGCCTTGAATGGCACCTTCAGCTTTACCGTCGAAGAATGATGCCTGATCTGTTCGGTCTGGCGGCCATCGCCACAAAATTCGCTCTCTATCTTGGCGTGATGACTGCGGCTGGCACGGTGATGGCAACGTTAATGTTTCGGCTGGATCGCACACGAGGTCTGGCCGTGGCATTCGCTGTTCTGGGGTTGATTGCAACGATCCTCGCCTTTTCACTGCGCGGAGCCAATCTGACGGGCGATGTCAGTGGCATGACTGATCCTGAGATGCTTGGCCTGCTATGGACGACACCTGTCGGTACCGCATTACTGTTACGTTTGGTGGGTCTTGGTCTGTTGATCGCTGGCCTGTTCATGGGCCGCGTTGGAACTTGGGTCTCGGTATTGGGTGGTGTCATCGCGATCTGGTCATTCGATCACGTGGGCCACATCTCTAGCCGTGACACGACACTGCTAGACATCGCTTTGATGTTACACTTGTTGGCCGTTGCGCTGTGGATTGGTGTTCTTACGCCACTGAAACGCTTGGCATCATCTTCCAACACCTATGCTTCGGCTGCAGATGTGGGGTATCGATTTGGTGTTGTTGCCACTGTCACTGTCCCAGTGCTGATCATCTTGGGTGGCTATATGGGGTACGAGTTGGTCGGTTCGTTCTCCGCGCTCATTAGCACAGGATACGGGCAGGCTTTGATCATAAAGGTGCTTTTGGTTGGTCTGCTGCTTGGATTGGCTGCTGCCAATAAACTTCGGTTCATACCTGCGCTTCGTGCGGGCGATCCAGCCGCCGCAGGCCATCTTTCCAAGTCCATTTCAGTCGAATGGCTGGTTATCCTTGCCGTGCTGGGAACGACCGCTGTTCTCACAACAAACCTAACTTTGCCAACATGAGGCACCACATGAACAGACGACACTTCTTGGCTACCGTCTCAGCCACAGCGATATTACCAATGCCCACATTCGCAGCCCAAGATACGTTGCGGTTGAAGGCCGAAACGGTGACGCAGCAAATCCTACCGCTGGGGGATGGTGTAACCTCTATGCTGGGCTTCAACGGGTCGATGCCAGGGCCAGAACTGCGTGTGCGGCGCGGTGAACGGGTGAACATCGATGTCGAGAACGGTCTTGAGGAAGGCACCGCAGTGCATTGGCACGGCATCAGGTTGGAAAACCAGATGGATGGGGTGCCGATGTTGACGCAAGAGTTGATCGAACCTTCCGACACCAAAACCTACAGCTTTATCCCGCCAGACGAAGGCACCTATTGGTATCATTCGCATTACATTTCTCATGAACAAGTCGCGCGTGGCATGATGGGTCCGTTGATTGTTGAGGATGAAACGCCCCCAGATGTTGATCACGACATCACCGTGTTGATGGCGGATTGGCAGATGCAGGAAGATGGCAGCCTGTCCGATGAGTTTACCGACATGCACAGTGTCGCCCATGGCGGTTACATGGGGAATTTCGCCCGTGCCTTCCTGTCCCAAGATCAGGTGAAGACTGGGGATCGGGTTAGGTTTCGGCTGATCAACGCCGCAACCAACCGTATCTTCCCCGTTGAGGTTAGTGGCGTCGCTGGATCGGTCGTGGCCTTGGATGGGATGGCCCTTTCCGAGCCACGTCCTATGACAGAACTTACCCTCGCACCTGCACAACGGGCAGACCTGATCGTAGATATCACGGGGCCTGTAGGATTTGATATGCTGAGCCGTCAGGGACCATATCGATTGGCTGATCTCGCTGTGAGTGGCATCAATACGGATAGGCAGGCTGGAGCGATCATGGCTCTGTCACCGCCCAACCTGCCAACACCAGAAGAACCCACGCAACATCTCACTCTGACGATGATGGGCGGTGCAATGAGTGGTCGCCACGGCGGTGACAATATTTGGGCCTTCAACAACGTCTCGGACCTACAAGGCGACCCATTCGGATCATTCCAAAATGGCGAGACTGTGCGGATCACGTTTGTAAACGACACCTCGTTCCCGCACGGCATCCACCTGCACGGTCACCACTTCTACGAGGTTGAAGAGAACGGAGCTTTGGGCGATCTGCGCGACACAACTTTGGTGAACGCAGGTGAAAGCCGCGATGTCATCTGTGTCTTCGACAACCCTGGTCGTTGGCTGCTGCACTGTCACATGCTCAGCCACGCTGTGGGAGGGATGCGCACTTGGGTGAATGTGGCATGAGGTGGCTGATCCCAATCCTGCTGTCTTTGGCCTCCACAGCCGCTGCTGATCACAACTGGGAACACCGCGACATTGTTGCGGGACAAAGCCTGTATGCAGGCAACTGCGCATCATGCCACGGGGCAAACCTTGAGGGGCAACCGAACTGGCAATCCTCTGACGCCGATGGTGTGCTTCCAGCACCGCCACATGATGGGACGGGCCACACGTGGCATCACGATGATGAACTGCTGTTCGAATACACCAAGCTCGGTGGCGCTGCTGCATTAGAGGTCAGGGGTGTCACTGGTTTCAACAGCGGAATGCCCGCATTTGGTGAAACACTCACCGATGATGAGATATGGGATATCCTCGCCTACATCAGATCAACTTGGTCTGAACGGGAACGCGAAGTCCAAGCCAGCAGGACCCCACCACACTGATGGACAACTACCCGAAAAGCACTGGACGCTATGACAGCGTATATTTTCCACGACAAACACGGATCATGCGACCGTCGTCACACAGTCCCCGCAATGCGCGATAACAAGCTTCATGGCTAAGATTGATGCGGGTCGCCAACTCGGTGACCGTTGCATCGAAGTAGCCTGCCTTAACAGCCGCCAGTATGCGTTCTTTGGCTGACGGGATTGCCAGCAACTCGATATGTGCGCGGTACTGTTGAACCTGAACAGCAAGCAACCTTGTGAAACCTTCGGAGAACGCAGGATTGGATTGCATCGTTGCAACGACATCCGCCTTTGCGATCTTCATGACATTTCCAGCTTCGGTGCATACCGCATCACAGTGGTAAGTCGCCGAGAAGACTGATGCCTCCGCGAAAAACCCGCCCGACACTGCCCTGTGCAGGGTCAAGGTATCGCCCCCCAGCCCAGTTCGTTGCAGTGTCACGCATCCAGATACAACACGGTAAAGCCCCGATGTGGTTTGGTTCTGGCGAAACAGCACGTCACCTTTTCGCATGTCTAATGTGCGACGTGCATCGGCGGGTAGATGGGAAAAGGGATCAGAAAACATATGATCCAAATCATAAGTGATAAGTTTGAAATTGGCTAGGGTGATCAAGAAATAGGAGTGTTCAATGAAACTAGGTCTTTTATCAGCAGCGATGATGTTCGTCGCAACCAATGCCATGGCACAACATGCGCATGCGTCAGGATCACCTAGCGAAACAGGTCAATCCCAGTTCGCTGCGATTGCCGAGATCGTCACACTGCTGCGTGACAATCCCGAAACGAACTGGGCGCAGGTCGATATCAAAGCACTGCGTGATCATCTCGTGGATATGGACAACGTGACGACTAGGGCGTCGGTTGAACGAACAGTCGATGGAATGAGTGCGACGTTCGTGGTCACTGGCGATCAGGTGGTTGCAGCATCGATCAGGCGCATGGTGTTGGCACACAGCCCGATGTTGCAGGGGTCATCGGATTGGGCCGTCACTGCTGGGGAAATGGAAGGCGGTGCATCGATGCTGGTTCAGACTGGTTCAGAAGAAGAGTTGAACCAGGTGCTGGGATTGGGTTTCTTTGGGCTGATGACAATCGGTGCGCACCACCAACAGCACCATCTCATGATAGCAACAGGGCGATCACCTCACTGAACAAAAGCCCAAAGCAGACCTCCAGAAACTAATGTGGAAAGGCCGGTTTGTCCACTCACCGACGTTTCAAGCCGAAATAATGCTGCGCGATGCACGAATGGCCGCAATGACGGGCCGCACCGCAGCATCTTGGGGTGGTGGTGAAAGGCAGCAATGGGCCGATGGTGCGACTTTGCAAAGTACACTATCTGCCCATAGCGCTCCCTCCGAACATGTTGCTGCGAACGCCCTTCCCGCCCGATGTATCGCCGGGAAAGGGCATGTTTTTGCTACAGCAAGCCCGTCTTGATCTCGCGGTTTGAAATAATCAGCTCGCAGGCATCTGTTGCGCCAGCCTGAGCTACTGAATATTTCAGGCGCACTTCGTCAAACTGAAATGCTGAGAACACTTCTCTGATCTCAGGTGTGTCGTTGATCGAGAGAAGAAATGCCCCTTTTAGGCTTGCAAGTTGTTCTGCCATTTTTGCAAATTGATCACGACCAAACATGCCTTTGCCATAATCACTTTCACCACCAAAGTAAGGCGGATCCAGATAGAATAAGGATTCAGGACTGTCATAACGATCCACCAATGCCGACCAATCAAGGGTCTCGAACACAACACCCTCAAGGCGCTCATGTGCAGCATCAAGAATCGGTTCCAAACGAGACAGGCTAAAACGTGGCCCACTTGTTGGTGCAACACCAAAAACCCCATTCACCTGACCACCAAAGGCCAGTCGCTGCAGATACAGGAAACGCGCAGCGCGCTCGAGGTCCGTCAAGGTTGCTGGATCCACAGATCGTAGGCGATCAAATTCACGCCGTGACGCAATCTGAAACCGCATAACTTCCATGAGCTGCGGATAATGACGCTGCAAGATGCGGAATAGATTGATGATTTCACCGTTGAGGTCATTGGCAACCTCAAGACGCGGACGCCAAGAACGGCGCAGAAATACACCACCCATTCCGACGAATGGTTCAATGTATGTTTTATGTGGGATTACATCGATCCGCTCAATGAGAGTACGATGCAAAGTTTTCTTGCCGCCCAACCACGGGGCGACTGGTGCGGCAGCGCGCACTTTTTCCATTGTCATTTTGGATGATTCCAGATTAAGCCGCTGACACACTCGCGAGTGTCGGGCGGCGATATCTTAGCGGACGTCGATGCAGCTTTGTTAACGCATGCTGCATGGTATGCAGTGTTTCAGCACTGCTTACCCCCGCCCCTATATAGGGCGAAGATGGATTTATTTCTATTTTTCGGATGGGGTTTCACATTTAACCACATAGTGGCGTGCCACACTCAGCGTGACAGGCCGCAACGCAGCCTGAACCGATACGACCGGATCAATCTAAATGACAGGCGAACTGTTTATTATTTACCGTCGGGCCACTGTGACGGACGGTATCCATCTCGGAGCCATTCCAGAACCCGGCAAGCAATTGGATTAGGGTCACGCGACGTGCTGGCTGCACCATCGGCTTCCCACTTTCGAATTGTACGTGGATCAGTATCTAGTATTGAACCAAGCTCAGCCAAGGTTAGGCCGAGCTTTTGGCGCAGTTTTTTGAACTCAATATTGTTCATTATAAAACATCCTCACGATCAAAGCCGTCTTCTTCAAGAAACCGAATAGCCTGTGCTCTATCAGTAGTGGCGACAACAATAAAGCGACCACATGGTGATGGGCGTATGCAACACACCAGAGCAATCGCCCCCTCAATACGCTCTGCATATTCTACCAAATTACTACCCCAAGGGGCTATCACGTACAGAATATCCATGCTTATGCCTCCACACCGGATGTGTCGACATCGGCGTAAGCGTTAGCAGTGAACCAACCGCTTACATCAGTATAGGCAATTATTGTGCCGTCTAGTGCATAAGCTTCTTTTACTAAGGAGTGGGGTTTCTGCACCCATTCTGCGTTCAGTATTGAAACAATCTTGCAGGCTTTTCCGGGGGTCGTTTTGATGAATGACATTTTAAATCCTTTTCCGTGGCGGGCTTCGTTGCCCTGTACACTCAATATAGGGCCGTTGGCCCTATCACTCAAGTCGTAAACCAAGATTTACTCAGTAAACCTGAACATTTTGAAAGGGAAAAAATGACGTAGACCTGAAGAAGATCCCCCACCTGCAGAGATTATTATCGGAACGCCTTGATCGCACCGACACCCGATCCGACGTAGAACAACCATTTGATCATGTCGCCAGCCCATAGCTGCATTTGCGGCGTCGGCAGGTTCGCCACATTCCAGGCGAACCCAAACACACTGTCCAGAATGACCGCCGCCCACCAGAGCGCCAGCGGCACGATGAACATCGCTGCAAGGATCCAGAACCACGGGAATGACAGTTTGGCTTTGTTGTAATCCGCCATGATTTGCGTTTCTTGGACGGCCTGGCGCGCGAACTCGACGGCAGTCTCTGCGCGCAAACGGTCACTGTCGTTTGCCAGTTCTGCCCGGCGTTCCATGTGGCCAATGGCTTTGTCGACCATGCCACCGAACCCGATCTTGATCATGAACGCGATGATACCGGACATCACGCCAGCCCCCGCATGCAGAAACCATGTTCATCCGCCCGGCGCATAACAAGACCGCGCACGACACGCTGACCAGCCTTATTCCACCAGGTCAGCGCTTCGCACGCCCCAGCGATGTCAGACGCGTTCAGGCGGCGCACAGCGGTGCTGCGCCCCGCCCCAGCCTTGCCAACATTATAAGCAAGACTGGTAAACGCGACATCACGATGCACCGGCAATCGCTGCGAGATCGTCTCGGACGTCAGATATTCATGCAGCCCATCGCGATAGGCCATCAGTTGAACGGCCAACATCGCGTCACATTCAGCCTGGCTATATTGATCCCCCGGCTGCACGCCTTTGGTTTCACCATAGCAAACCGTCCAGACCCCAACGATGTCTTGGTAAGCCACCAAACGCAGCCCTTCCCAACGACCAACAAAGGGCACCGCGACCGCCAAGAATTGATCCGCATCATCATCCACCAACTCGACAACGTCAGGCCCTGCAAGCGGAGTATCACCGCCACGCCAATCACCAAACATCAGCGCCCCAACAAGGACCGCTGCGATCAGGGCCACAGGAACCGGGCTGCGCGTCGTGGTGCGATCAACTTTCGCCTGTGTCAGAAGCCGCCCAAACATCCCGTAAAGCCACGCAAACAGCGCCGCAAACCACCAAAGGCGCGGGTTGGTATCGACCCCAAAGCCATAGAAGATGAGTTCAGGCAGCAGCAGGAACGCACCCGTCAGGTAGAACCCCCACATTGAATGTGAACGCCATGCGATTTCTCGCCAGTTTTCAACAAGTTTAAACATTGATAGTCCTTTCATATGAAACAGCGCCCGACCATTCGGGCACAAAAAAACCGCTCGAAAGCGGGTGGGTATTTTCAGAAGATGGGCAAAGTCAGCTTTAATCTTTGGGCTTATTCTTACCCTTTGCAGGCAAAATCCTATCCAGCCCGCGATCTGTGATTGCGTCCGCGCGCGAACTCAGCCGAGACGCCACCTTCAAGATAAGCGGCAACACAAACGACGACACCAAGCCCGACACGCCCATGATCAACACCAAGGGGGCTTCAGGCATCCATACATCAGCGGCCGCAGCAGCCATGACCGACACAAACAGGCCTGTCGAAAATGTGCCGAGGAAGCTTAGAGGTTTTGCCCGTTGAACCATGCCGGTTTCAAGCACACGAGATGCTGCAAACGCACCCGCCAAGGCCATTGCGAGGCCACCCAAGAACAGCTCAGGCGCATAATGTTGCAAGCCAAGTGCTGACATCAGAAGAACCATCAATTCATTTATATATGTTGGTGGAGGTGACGGGTTCACAGCATTACTTCCTTTTTACTTTTGTAATAATTTCGTACATCGGGATGCGTCAGAGCCTGTCCCTGCATCCAACTTCCGACGATTGGGAACGCCACACAATTGCCCGCCTTCCAACATTCAACTATTCCGCCGCTTTCAGTTTTTCACTTTCAGCTTTGTGGCTTTCAACGTCCCCTTAAAGGAGGTTTGAAGCCCACTTGATTTGGAGAAATTGTGTTTCACCATGCCCAAAATGAACTGCTTTCCGTCAATCCCCGGTCGCACCCCAAGATAAGAGAGAGGCTGTCCCGCCATCAAACCTGGCCGACCTGAGATCGTACATGTGGTGTTCACGAGGCCACGCAACATTTCACGCGCAAAGGCTTGCGCCCCAGCCAGCGCCTCTGCTTTCGTTCCGAAGGCTTCGCGAATGACATGTTCACCGCTGGCGTCTGGATCACCGTCAACGACAACCTCTTGGCGTTTGGCCCCTGCCCGATCCTGATAGAATGCCTTCACCTTGCCAAACCGATCCACATCAGTTTCAGACGTCCGACAACTGTCCGCGATAATTGCCTCAAACACGATGACAGCAGCGGGCACCTCGACCCCATCTGCAGTCTTACCTACTCCACGTTCCAGCCAAAGCAGCGCACCATTCTTTATCGTGAACAAAGCCCCATGGCGCTTGGCCAAGCGTTCCAAAAACTGAAGATCGGATTCATCTTGCTGGCCAATCCATTTGTAGACATGAGACGACACAACATCTGATATCTTGACCTCCAGATCATAGGCACCCGCGATTTCCGACACGATGTCTTTGACCGATCGATCATCCCAATGCCTCGATCTTTGCGTCTTCATTTCAGAGCGTAGGTCTGCAGAATGCCCGCCAACAGAGATCGTGTAAGGGTGGCAATTGTAATCCACGCTATCGATCACATAGGATCCAACAAACCCGCCACCCCCGTCATTTGGTTGGATCGTCACATTGGCAACGGCTCCTCGGCGCGGACTGTCAAAATGCGGTGCAGCATCGTTAAACACCAATCGCAACGTGTCTGAACGGATGCCCTCGCGGTCAATGATTTCAAGGCTTATCAGACGTTTGAAAAACAACCCCGATACAGGCACACCATCGATATCAACATGAATCTTTGGATGCGTAATTAGTCCCATAGTTTCACCGCCCCCTTGGATTTATTCAGAACAACGTCTGGCAGTGTAATTCGCACACCAGCAGGTGGGCGATGTGCAATGGGCGTAATATCCGGGTTTGCCTCCAGAACCCTTTCAACGGCACCAGCCTGGCGACCATAATGGCGGGCGCAAATCAAATCCAAAGCATCATTTTCTTTGGTGATATATGTGGACGACATCACATCCCTCCCAAGAGAGAGCGTAAAGAAAACCCCGACCCCATGCGTTTCAATCCAATCGAATAGGCATTCCGCCTTGGCGCACCATGGCGATCATGTACCGTGCGGTCTTCATCAACGGTTTGGATGGCATGATTACCAAATACCTTTCCGCCTAAACTCACGAATATTAGCGGAAACCCGTTTTTCGCGGCCAGGCGCACCCCTTCCAAAGTTCCAGCCCCACCCCATTCAGCGGGGAACAAAACCCCGTTGATGGTGATGGTTTCAGAACGCGGGCCAGTCCATTGCAGCGCGTTCAGGCCACCTACGGTTTCAAGTTCCGCCCAGGTCGTATCCAGCTTCCGACTGACATCTGTGTAGCTAAAGCCATGTGACTTAAACATAAACGGCCCAAGGGCCATGGTGACGGGTCCAGACATATGATGTCTCCTTAATCAGAAAAGCTTGCAGCAAGGGTCGCCGAGATACGGTCTCCCAATCGCGCCTCCAAAAGATTGACCAACCCTTCAGGATCAGAAACGCCTGAGGGTGCCGTGATCTGAATGCTGCCAATTTCCACGCGCGTTGTGGTGGATTGACCGACTGGTGCCCCGCCAGAGGGCATCGCCGCAGCCGACCCCGCAAGTGCCGAAGATGTAAGTGCAGCAAGACCAGCCGCTCGAATACGGCCACCACCCTGTAGAGATTTGCGCATAACACTTTGCGCCTGGGCGACATTCAAAATCCCACCCGATGTTGACGGCACAAATATCTCAGAACGTGGTGTATTTTCATTCACGAGATAGGGCCGCCCTGCAGCAACAGGACCACCCAATGCACGCTCCCCTCCATAGCCTCTGTCAGCGCCACGTTGAAAGGGAGCCGCCCCACCTGGCACTTCAGAAGCAGCGCCCGGCACTGCGGCGAACATACCCCCAAGATTAAAATCGGGTATAATTGCGGACCAATCCCATGAAGGTAAAAGATCGATCCATTCAAAGTTGAACCAACTCATCCAAGGAATATCCTCAATGATATCGCGCCATGTCGCTTCCCCGCGAAGAACTTTCCAAGCGGACATCAAAGCCGTAGCGGGCAAGAACACAGTCCAGCGGATCTGATCAATAATCCATCCCCACTCAAACCCCGGCGTCAAACCATTGAGCCCTTCAACAAGGCCGTCGCGGCTGAGGTATTTATCCCAGCCAAGCGGTTTGATGATGGAATTCCAAGCAAAGTATCCAATCTCTGCAGCAAAAATTGCCCAACCAATAACAGGGATAAACCGCAAGGCCCCACGGCCCAACCATTTGAGCGGTGTAATCAACCGCCCCCAGCCCGATGCATTCATGCCAAACCGCCCCAAGCGGCCAAACATAGATCCCCAGTTAATTGCAGGAATTAAACTTGCGCCCCAACGTAGAGGAGTAATCAGTCGTGCCAACCTAAAACGGCGCATTCGTCCAAGCCGCCCAAATCGTCCGGTCAAGTTAGAAACCCCACCGCCAGCAAACATTGCACGCGCACCAAGGCCAACCAACCCAAACCGCAAAACGGCCAGAGTGCCAATAAGCCCCGCAGCCACGGTCAACAAAACGCCACCGGCGACAGCCATGGCCCCAAGGGCAAGGCCACCGATAACCAACCATTTCGTGAGCTTTGGGTGCTCCTTCGTCCAGATCACCATCTTATCAATAAACACCTGAGACTTTGTCAGCAATTCATTGAGAGCGGGCAAAACCACCTCACCAACACTCACCCCCAATCGTGTCATTTGATTGCGCGCCAACTGCATATTATTCGCCGTGGTTTTCGATCTCTCAGCATATTCAGCCTCTGAGCTTCCAAGGTATTGCGTCTCATCCGCAACCATGCCCAACATCTCAGGCATGAGTTCCATGTTGTTCAATAGTTTGGTCAGCTCACGCGCCTCATCACCAAACAGGTCTGACATCGTAGAGGCCCGCAGATGATCCGGAAGCTGATTGAGGCGCTGCAACACATCCATTGTGGTGCCCACAGCGTCCTCCTGCATACTGCGTGCCACCGCACCTGCATCAAGGCCCAGTTTTGTGTAAGCCGCAGATTGACGGTTGGTCGCGCTTTCACCTTTTGTCAGCGCCCGCCCCATATTGCGAAATGATGTTCCTGCCGTATCCGCCCCGGCACCTGCCGCGATCATCGCCGCACCAATCGCGAGTGTTTCCGTACTATCGAACCCAAAGTTTGCACCGTCGGCACCTGCGCGGTTTAGAAAGTCCAACGTCTGGTCGGCCCGCGCTGCAGAGTTGTTTGACAGATGGTTCATTGCATCAAACAGCGATCCAGTTTGGTCCAGATCCAGATCCATAGCCGTTTTTATGCGGGCCATCGATTCACCCGATTGCCCCGCGGATATATCAAAAGCCACGCCAATTTTTGCAGCCATTTCAGCAAAGCGGGTCAGTTCATCTTGAGCCACGCCGGATTGCCCACCTGCAGCAACAATTTCAGCGAGACCCGTTGCAGCAATTGGGATCCGTGTCGACAGCTGCAAAATATCCTCAGACATGGTTTTGAACGCTTCAGGACTTTCAAAGTCCACGACTTTGCGCACATCTGACATCGCGGATTCAAATTCAACCGCTTGCATGATCGGAGCCGAAAGGCCTGAGATGATACGCCGCCCGGTTGCCATCGCGGCATTGCCAACAAAGCTAAGGTTTGCAGAGCGCGCCAAGGTGCGATCCATACGCGCACGACCCGCAGTTAAGCGATCCTGCATGGTCTTCAGGCGTTCCATGCGCTGCGTTTGGCGCGCAAAAGCGCCGCTGGCTCGATCCAGATCGTTGCTCAGACGGCGCTGTTCCCCTGCGAGATCCCCAGTATTGATACCCGCAGAGCGCAACTTGCCCTGCAGCGCTGATAATTCCGTTTTGTTTCGCTCGTGAGTGCGACGCATTCTCTCGTCAGCGCGTTGCGCACGATCGAACTCTTGCGTCATCTTCTTGGTTGGATTTTCGGTCGCATTTATTTCCGCGCGCAGCTCTTTTAGGCGCTGGCGTGACTTCCGCACTGCAGCCTCGGACTGACTGAATGTGGATTGCGCAGATTTAAAGTCTTCAATCAGGCGCAAAGGGCCACGCAAATCCTGCAGTCGCCCCATTTCCGCACGCACCTTGGCTGCAAAGCGACCCGTAACACCCGACATATTCCGGATTTTTTCTGAATATTCGTCGACTGCTTTAATTCGAAGTTCAGTCGTGATCCGCTTGCCAGCCATTGTGTTGCCCGCCTTGAGTTTTTGTCAAAAAATGCCTAGATTAAAGGCATGGATATTTTTGCGATGTTTTTTGCTGTTTTGATGATTGCCGCCGCTATTGGTGCGACAATCCCGCTTGGGGTTTATGCGGGGGGCATATGGGGCGCTGGAGCCTTTGCATTGCTGCTTGTCACCCTGTATCGCGCCTTCACAGATGAAAACGGCCCGGATGGATCGATCCAACCGGGCGCACTTAATAGCTTTCAGCAACCGCTGTCTGACGACTAAGCCTATTCAAACTTCAGACGGGTTGCATCGAACACTTTTTGTGCAGCTGCATACCACTTCTTAAAGCTGGAAATCTTCATCGCCAGAACTTGTGGCAGTGGCGTCGAAAATACCGACGCCACAAAACCAGCGGCAAAGCGCAGATCTTCTGCTACTTTGCCGGGGGTTCGTTTCCCGAAGGCTCGTCCCCCGAGATTGGATCATCTGATATGCCATCCTCATCAGCACCCGATGCAAAACCTAACACCTTTTCAAGGACTTCATTGATCACATCAAGATCGCTGCCCTTGATCTTACCGACGACCTTGTCAGAAACATCCGCTAGGCGCGCAATCCAGAACCGGGTCACCCGCCCCGCATCAATGACGGTCGGAGGTTTTGCAAAACTCGCCTCCAGTTCAGCGTAAGCGAGTTGCGCATCAAGGTCTGGTTCATCAAACAACAAGATCGAATGCGTCTCATCGCCGAGCTTAACTGGGCGTTTCAGGGTGACTTCAATTGGGAATTCCATTTTCATTCTCCCTTACAGCAATAGCGCAGAACGGATGTCGCCGGTTTGACTGACACCATCGATGCTGACGTCAAAATCATCGGCTTCAATCAGATCACGTTGGCCGATCTGAAACTTGAAGTAATTCCAGACAAATTCGAACTCAGCCTCAGCCTTGTCCCCCGGCTTCCACGTTCCCCCGGCGAAGGATTTCATAAAGCCACGCAAATACAGCGTCGCGTTATTGGTCACCCCGTCCTCATCCACAAGCGCACCGGTCACCATGAATGGCTTATCCGATCCGGGTTTCCCGGTTACTTCTACGATTGTGTCTGGGTCAAACCCTGTAAGCTTGAACTTGAGGTCGTCAGTTTCATATCCCATTGCGAGTTGGCGTTCACGCACCATGCCTGCATTGCGAACGCCCTCAGTTTTAACTTTGAACGCGGGGATGCCAACTTCGGACATCTGCCCGGCCTTAACATCGTTATTCACCCAAATAACGCAATTGCGCAAAATATAGGCTGGAGTAGATTTCATTGTATGTCTCCTAGAAGGCCGCTTTCGCAGCAACAGGCAAGCGCCCTAGATAGGCGCCTGCATTATTTCACTGGAATAGAACTCAAAGGAACTTGACCTAAGCCGCGCCCTTCAGCGCAGTTTTTGTCAGTTCCAGATAATATTCGATATTGCGATGCGCGATGAAACGGATGTCTTCCATCGGTGCAGGCGGTTCAAAATCAAGCGACAGCATAATACGGCCAGAAGCCAGTTGAATTGGAGAATTAAGGTCATCATTCAACCAAACCTTGCCACCAAGGATAGCCCCTTCGGCCACAAATGTCCGCATTGCGGAATTGCCCGATTCAATCATCAATTTAAGGTTTGCCGCAGAGAATGGCTTATCGACAAACTCCATATAGGCTTTTTCAATGGCCTCATTGATAAAGTCAGCCGTGCGCCGAACAGCAAGGAATACCCAAAGGTCATCCCCCGTCGCCCCCCGATTGCCCCAAGTAATAAAGCTCTCTCCGGTATTGAGGACCGTATTCACATGGTTTTCATTCAGGTAGTTTGAATGCGTGCCATAGGTGACAGGCCGCGATACACCGCCAATGCCATTGATTGGCCTGTTCGACAGTGAATGCCAAAAGCCCAATGCCTTATCAACACGCGCCTGCACACCAGCAAACCGCGCAGATGCAGGGCGACCAACATAGGCATCAGTGGTCGTGTCCCAAACCAAAACCTTTGGATCCACAACATAGACCCGCTGTGAACCGATCAGCTGACGATACAGGATTGCAGTCGCATCATCTGTATCTGGCCCATCAACGAACGCCACAGCGCGCAAGGCGTCCAATACACCGACCAATTCTGCAACCACCGGATTTGCCACCAAACCGTCACCCGATGTGAAGCCAGGGGCCGCAATCAAACGTGGCTTGATGCCCAACATCGGTTCGCATTTCAGAAGCGCATGCACACCCGTGCGAGCCGTGGAGTCACCAACAAGATTGGACATGGTCGCCGCAAGATCCACGCCTTCTTCAACGCGAATAACAATGGTGTAAGCCCCAACCTGGTCAAACACATCATCGATGGCGTCCTTCAACGTGCCGGCATCACCAATCCCCTCAGCATCCGTGGGCGTGCCTTTCAAAAGCACCGGGGTGTTCAACGGAAACTTAATTGGATCGGCATCTGGTGCCGTCCCCAACAAGCCCACGACCGCCGTTTGCGCGACTTGCACAAGAACAGGTGTTTCATTAGATTCCGACAGTCGCGTGCCGTGGTGAAAGCTGAGATTAGCCATTGGTCTCTCCTTTGGACATAAGAAAACCCGGCACGCTGGCCGGGGAGATATTGCGAAGCCGCCATATGAGTGAATTAAAGTGGTTCGGTGAATGGCCGCGTGATCAAGTCAACTGCGCTGTTCACCCGTTGAAAACATGCGCCTTATGCACCGCCCCAATATTTATCATCCGCGAAGCTCTGCGGAATTGGGGACATGTCTTTCAGCACCCGTGCCGCGTGAATGTGACGTGATTTATGGGCCATTGCTGCGTTGCCAAATGCCACAACTGTCAGTGGCGACATAGGCACTTGCGTATTGTCAGAGGCCAGCCAAACGAAAGGCGCTTTGGGATCGATCCAATTCACGTCTTCACCTGACTGCCCCGCCACCAATGCCCCGATGGCAGCGGTCGCAGCACCTGTGATATTGGCAAGGCTTTCAGGGTCAGCCTGGAAGATATGGCCCTCAAACTTAAAACCTGCCGTGATGCGCCGATTGCGTTCTTCTGTAATCTGCTCAGGGGTCACTTTAACGGCTGGGATCGAATATTCCCCCTTATCATTCACAACATGACCCGGCCCAACACCCTCAGGCGTTGCGCTATATTCAGCGCCATAGAGGCCGTATTTGACGCGAAACTCATCTGTCGTTTCCACGTCGCGCCATGTTTGCACCACAGTGCCGTTCTCAAGCTTTGAGACGTTCATGTTCACACCTTCCATATTGAAACACTTGAATAGACTTCAATGCCCGAACCGGGGACTGTCAGGCCGAAACTGTTTGCGGAGGTATTTCGCGTGTAGTGGCGCAACGTAAAATCACGGCCACCCGATGGCACAACCAGGCGGCCCTCAACGATACTGTCCGTTTGGAAATTTAAATTTGCCGCCGCATCGACTGAAAATGCATTGGATCCCTCCAACGCGACAACATTATCGGTGGCGTTGAACAAATGAGCTTTATGACCAAACACCCGCGTTGCGGGCGCACGGGCGCGAATGTCATAGGTGCCCTCTGGCAATGTGATCGTGTTCGCCAAAAGAGATGCGCCGGGAATGTTGTTTGCCACCACCGTGTTCAGGTCTCGGATAGTGTTCACCTGCGCGATCGCATTGCCACCGTTGGTGCCCGATGGTTTTTCGTCACGCACATGCATCATCTGGGTTGATCCAGTCGATCCCCCTGTTCCCGATGGGTTGGCCGCAAGATACTGAGCAACCCGCAAAGGGGTCATCATCTTGGTGTTATTGGTTCCAGCCTGCGCCTCAAGCAAAGTGGCGATAACGGGCGAAGCGCCCCCGGTGCCGCCTGTGCCAGAACTCAAGGGCTGATCGGCGGCTTTCATGCAGATAAGGGCCGCGATGTTGCGCGGGCGGGTTTCTGATCCGCCAGTGTTATTTGTGACGCTACCGTCGGACCTTGACTGCCCCGTATGAACGACACCATTACTCCCACTTTGGTCGGTCCATTCACCATCCAAAGTGTGACTGTGCGCTTTAAATTCATCCGCCTGTGCTGATCCCAGCACACGCCCCACATCCACGCCACGCCCAGTATCTAAACCCCGCATGAATTCACCGCGATAATCCGGCAAAAGCGGATCACCACTGACATCGGTCACAACACCAGCTTGCGCCAAAAGATGGGTGCGCAATTCGGGATATGCGGTTGTTACAGCCGCGCCATCACAGATCAGCCAACCCGGTGGGGCTGTATCAGCATGGAACCCCGCGATCTGACCAATTGGCACGCCCGCAGCATTCACTTGGGTGGAAAGCGCTGCGATCTGCCCGGTGATGGTTGCGGCAAAGTTCGGATCATCCCCCAGCGCCGCCGCCAATTCATTCAAAGTATCCAACGCCCCCGGTGCACTATCAATGACAGCGGCGACCACGGTATCAATCAGGCTTTTAGACCGCAATGGCGTCATCATCTTGGTGTTGTTGGTCCCCGCAAGCGCCTCGGCTTGCGTCGCCACAACCACTTGGGCGGGTTGCTGTGCAATAAGTGTATCAAACAAATTCTTAGACCGCAGAGGGGTCATAAGTTTCGTGTTGCTGGCTCCGGCTTGCGCTTGGGCCTGCGTCGCAATGTCAGCAGCCAGTGTGATATCAGAAACAAGATCACCGCCACCCGTTAAGCCAGCTCCTGCCGTAACCACACGCGATGCAGGTACAAGAAGTGAACTTGAGCTCACGGTCAAAACGATATTTTGAAGGTCCGAAAACAAAACACTTAGACGCAAAGTCACTGCATTTGTATTCACAGCCTTTGGCACAGCAGGATCATAACGCGCGATAGCGATCATATCACCATCTGCATCAAACAGACCGGCCTCGCGGATTGTATACGGCCCTTCGGGTTCAGCCAGCAGAATTTCAAAGAACGCGATATTGGGGCTGTTGGGAGACTGGCCTTGAAGTTGCACTGGCTTACGCCCCTGCTCACTCAAGAGCGTCAACTCAGGCCCTGCAGGAAAACGATCCCCATCCCCCCATGCGATATCTGTGATATTCAAAGCCGCGCCGCCTGCCAGCGCCAGGGCTTCTTTATTGCGACCGATATCGGTCAAAATTGCATAACTCATTTTTGCCTCTTAAAGAACTGACACACCAGTATCGGCGTGTATTTGAGTGGATGGATGAACAACGACGTAACGCCCCGCAGAAAGCGCAGGAGCTGCTGGAATAAGCGGACTGGCATCCGCAAAAATATGTGTTGAGGGGAAAGCGCCTATAAACACCGGGCTTTCTGCACTGACAACGGCATTGATAGTCCAGCCGCGCGAAACCGGAGCATTGCCTCGAATGACCGCATGAACATTGGAGACCGCCAGCCCCCCGGTGATAAAATCCAACTGCCAAGGCGATAAAGGTGCGTCCAAAATTGCACGCACCAAAAACGTGCCACGCACACCAGAACCAGCCGGTTGCCACCATTCAACGATTTCTGCGGTGACCCCGACTGCGGCCAAGGAAAGCTTGATCGCATAAGGTGTTCCCTTAAAGCGATGCACTTCCGAAGATGCTTGAACAACATTCTGGCGCACCTCAAGCGGCCAGTCAGCCCCCCAAGCATCAACTGAGTTTTCCCAAGCCAAGTGCTCAAGAAGCGCCTCAGAGACCTTCCTTGGATCCTTTGAGATCGAGGCAACAGGCAGCTCAAACAAGCGTTCTTCCAAGATATCCAATGCCTTCGCGATATCCGTGGCCGTCTTTGGCAGTAAGGATTGCGACCGATCAAACATCACGCCATCCCCCAGGGGCTGCTTGCGCGATGACCGACATCGATGTCAGATATGGCGCCTCAAAAGGACCAATATCGATATCCATCACTGGCTTTGTAATCACCACATCTTTGACACCATCCACACTGAGAGCTGCCGCCAGGGATGTCCGATATAGTTTTCGCCCAATGCGCTGGCGATTATCAACGAAAGCATTGGCTGAAGCTTCGGCTTGCAACAAAACCGCGTCCATCGAAGCCGATGATGAAACATATAAAACGGCCTCGATTTCATATGACACAGGAGTGGCCGAAATCACGGTCAATTTGTCAGCAACCGGGCGGCGCTTATCAACAGTACAATTGTCAAATACAGCCTGTAAAAGCCCCGCATCCGCAGTGCCATTCCCGACCGACGATAGGACAACCATTTTGGGTTCTGCAGGCGGTATTGCAGGGATTAAATTATGATCCGGACCATAGACTGCGACATCAGAAACACGATCATCCGCATCCAATGCCCAATAAACATAGGATCCCTCTGTGCCGTGTGGTGAATATGATTCAACGACCAATTGGATCCGCGCCCTAAACGTTTCATCCCGTTCCATGATGATGTTATCGGGGTCAGTGTCATCTATTACTTTGCGCAAAACACCCCGGTTTGCACCAATTTGATCAAGATCTGTGCCACGGGCCGTTGAAAGAAACACTGATTTTATGGCCGCGTTGATCTGATTTGACAGGTATAGTTCGCGCGCCGCCGCTGCTTCATTCAGATATCGCATTGGACTGGCTGCAATGTTACGCGCCAGCCCCATCACATCAGCAACTTTGGGGGCATCAAAGACCTGCGAAAGTTGCGCTTCTAACTCGACCAGACGTGCTTCCAAGATCGCATCAAAATCAAGCGATGTGATTGATGATACATCCGGCAAAGTTGAAAGATCGAGGGCTGAAAAACGGCTCATGCGGCAAGGCTCCAATTATCCACCCGAGTGCCTTGCACTCGAATAATCTGTGTTTCACCACTTACAACAGTGCTGTCGCCAAGATGGGCATTCGGCAGATAACTACCGGTTAGTTGCAGGCTCATAATGCCGTCAGCACCCGCTGAAAGCGCAACGTCTGTTAACTCAAAGCGCGGCTCCCACCGGTCAATCGCTTCTGCAACAGAAACGTAAAGCGCGATGATGTTGGCATCATTCATGGGCATATCCACCATATTGGGAACATCAGACCCGAACTGGCGCATAAAAACGCGCGTATTCAGGCGCGTTACCAGAATGGTTTCAATGCTTTGGGCAACATGCGCCCAACCATCGATCACAGCCCCCGTATGGTGATTAAGGTCCATTACTTACCTGGCTTTCCCACGGCTTTTCCCGTCGCGTGTTCGGTCGGTTTTTTGACCATCGGATCATCCAACCCGCCAACTTTCTCTTTGCGCGGCCCGGGAATTTTCAAACCCGTGCCGTAGGGGGCCAGATAATATTTTGCGGCGCGCTCAGTCATCTGAACAGGATCACCAACCTTGCGGTGTTGCCCCTCGATAAAACGTGTTTCAGTCACTTCATAGCTTTTCACTTTTGCAGTCATGGTATTTCCCTTTCAGATTATTAGCCCCCCGCGAACACATCGCTGGAGGCGCTGGCCACAGATGACCCACAGCTCACCGGGTCACCAATTCGACCAATTTGTTTGCCATTCACGTAGACAGTTCCTGAACCTGCCCCCAACACGCCAGCATGCGTTTCTGGAATTGCAGGACAGGTATGCGCCCCCCAACCATCGCCTTCGCGATGCACAGGGATCGAATTGACATAGACGTTTGGACTGCCTGAAACGCTTGCACGAGGCGGCCAACAGCCATGGCCTGTGCAACTGTCGCCCATGCGCGTAACAGCGGGCATCAGTTCAGATCCACGCGCGGTGAAGACACCGTTACAGATGCAGCCGTCATCACGAGGCTACTCGCACCAACACTTATCGACAGTGTGTCACCACCAGCAGTCACTGAAATTTTAGCCGCCCCCACCGAAAGCAAAACGAACTCATCTCCCGCACTGGACGGACGGCCATTCGCATCAGAGTTCAAACTCCCCTGAATGCTTGCATCATGAAGATCACCACTTTCAGATGTGATCTCTACCTGTTGCCCAGTTGACGGCGGGTTATGCGTTTTATTCGCCCCTGCCGATGCTTCAACCCATGGTATCCAGCCCGTAAGCATGGGTTCCGCGCCATCGGTTAACCGCACGCGAGCCAACCCATTTTCCGCATCAACATCAGCGATCACCCCGGTTCGGCTTTGAGATCCGATGCGGCGCTCTAGGTCCGATATTCGCCGCCGTAGGTCATCAATGGTTTCCGCCACCCCCATCAGCTTCGGTCCACCACGAGTGTGGGCGGCGCAATTGGCGTGCCTGCCGTGACACCCGCATGCGGATATAACGTCAGCGACTGAGCATCCCGTGTCGTCATGCCTGTTAAAGCTTCATAATTCGGACCTTGCGCCCCATTTGGTTGACCCAAGAGCAATTGGAAAAGGTCCAACTGCTTCATATTCTGCGCAGCCATCAGATCCATAAGACGCTGCCAAGAACTGTCCGCTGCAAACACCTGCCCCAAAGGTGGATCGGCATAGGCTTCAACCGTCAGTTTCACCTGGCCACAAGCAAGGCGTACATTCTGAGACGCATTGCTTGAGCGCACCACGTCTTTAGAAATCAACATGCAAAGGCCACCAAAGACCTGCGCCCAGGGATTATCCGAATCCGTCAAAGTTCGACAAATTTGGCACCCAACCACATCAAGGACGGCCTCAAATTGGGCATCTGTCGCAGGAATGCCCTGAATGATTTCAGTTTCACCGGTTGCTTTGTTCGTTTCGCCCATTGTCAGGGACACACCGCAGTTGAAAATCAACTCAACCCGACCGTTTGCACGCAACCCAGTACTGCCCAGATCAACGGCTTTCGCCGCATCGGAATACACCGCGATAAACGGACGTTCCTGATCAGAACGCAACGCACCATCAGCCGTCAGATCAATAGCAGAAATCTGGCTGTCCAACACGTTGTCACCAACCAAAGTTCCACCCGCTTTAAGCGCTTCAACCGCTGCTATGCGCAGGGCCATCAAAGCCAATGACATCAAGCATCTCCCAGTTCACAGATCAGGCGAAGATGCGAACGATCATCAACTGATAGGATTTCAAAAACAGGCTCACCCTCACGATCTAACGCAATAAGCTTGTCACCCTTGCGTAACTTCAAATCTGGATAGGTCACCCGATCAACGCGCAGATATCCCCCCGCAGCCATGATCCCTGACTTCGCACTGCTTCCCCGCCCGAAGTTCATCTTTTCCGGATCTCGATCACCCGTTCGAATAACCGCGGCAAATTGCACTTTTGGCCGATCAGGATCCGTCAAACCCGATGCAAGCGGAAGATGTTCCAGCAGTTCTGCCCAAACATCATCCACTTCCTCCCTCAACTCATCACGCAGGGATTTATCCATCAGGCTTGCAGTTCAGCCAAGGCATCTTTTGCCGCCGTGAGTTCAAGCTCCGCTGCTTCAATCGCCTCAACGCCCTCAGCATCATCAAACAACGTCTGAGCCTCTGTCACAGTCAATTGTGCAGCGGCAATCAGATCAACCAATTCTGCAGCTGCGATCTCATCAGCCGTCGGCGCATCAGGTTTCTTCGCGGCGGCTTTCTTTTTCGGCGCGTCACAATAATCCGCGATGCGATCTTGAACGACGCTGTCAGCATAGAAAGCCGGAACATGAACTGGCTTACCGATCTGAACCTTCATATCCTCATCTTCGCCAGCCATCTCAGCCGGGATGATCGCAGCGCTTTTGAAAGCCACCCATTTCTTTTTCACATTTGCCATGATTGTCTCCTGTTGCGGTTGAATGCCAATGCGAAACCCGCATGAGGATTCAACCAAAAGCCCGGCGCATTTGCACCGGGCCTGAGTTTGGTCAGTTCAATAAATCTGTTTAGATTATCAGTTTGCGCAAAACGCCGGGCTGCGTACAAAGCGAAATCGCGTTCATCTGACTGTCCAGATGATAACCTTTGTCGTTGTATTTTGCCTTCATACGCGAATAACGCGGCAGGCCCACAGTGTTTGGCAAGCCATTCCAGTCACCCGGCGCAAAGCGCGTGATAAACAGATCAGGCACACCAACGGGAAATGCCCGTGCTTCATTATCGGCAATGAATGCGCCATTTGCGTTTGCAGCCTTGGCACGTCGACCTGTGCGAAAACGCTCAAAGGTGACATGGCCGATGGTGAAGATATCCGGGGCCCCATCGCGCAACCGGTGACCTTCATTGTCAGCAAGGTAGGTTTCGCGAACCTCTTTCTGATCCCAAAGAGCCGCATGGAAGTCACGCCCACACATAGAGTGAATATGGCCATAAGACGCATCCAGGGTATCTTCGATGGCAAAGACCACGTCGCCTTTAATCTTGCTTGCAATCCCTGACACCTGGCTGCCCAAACCCAGCACGATGGGCGCAGGAACAGCGATGCCAAATTCATCATACAGGTTGTGCAAAATCTTGCCTTTGCCCGACAAAATGATGCCTTTTGCAGCGCCAACACGTTGGTGTTCCAAAGTGACATCCATTGAACGCGCATGGCGTTTCAATTTACCGTCAATCCGGTTTTCCATGACCTCAAGGTCACCATCAGTGCCAAACATACGAACGCCTTGGACCTCATCCGCATTCACAGAGTCATTGATCTCGAAGTGGTCAACTTCAAATGTGCGGCTTTTACGATCTTCATCATCGATGGTTTGTCCAGGACCACCACGCGCCGTTGGCTCGATGATATCCAGTTTGCCATCCAGTTCTTCCACCTTCACGGAAGTTGTTGGCACACCTTCTTCATCAAAAATCCCAAGCGCGCCCATCTGACCGGGCACAAAGGGTTGGTTATTCACAGACGCCGTCAGCGTTACAATGTCGAATTCTTCTTCCATAGGAACTCTCCCTTAGCGCGCGCGGATGCCAACAGCGTTAAGCTGGGCAATCTTGGCGTCAATTTTGGCTTGATCATCAACTGACGCTTCAAACGTCAGCATTGGCAATTTGACTTCGGCGTCACGGTCAATCGCTACGACCTCGACATCGGCGTCCGTGGCATCCACGGAATATCCGAGAATGGCGGTGGCCACTTCGGCACCTTCAATCCCCGCCACCAAAGCATTTGGTGAAGGAACAAAATGGCCCGCTGTTGCAGTCAACTCGCCGATTGGCGTACCTGCGCCAACTTTCCCGGTTCCTGCGGGAATGGTCACACTGTTGCGTGAAATCTGGCCCGAACCTTCCGACAGAAGGAACGCAAGGGCACGTGTTTTCAATACCTTATGCGACATTGTCAAACCTCTTTCTTGGCGACGCGAGCGCCGTAAATGCTTGCCATATCGATGGTTGCGGTGGCTTTCTTTGGTGCCGGGGCACCGCCACCGGGCTGTGCCAAATCAGCGGCAGCAGAGCGGCGCGCCTGATATCCCTTAGGATCGGCAGGTTCTTCGCCTGCAGCTGCTGGCGCATCCAATGCGGCGGCTTTCAAAGCCATGATCGCTTCATCTGCCGGCATGTCAGTGTCAAAGGCCAAATGCTTGGCAAGACCATCAAAGCCCTGCGCTGCATCATCTCCCGTGATGGCCTTAATCCGGGCCTTCACATCGTCAGAGGATACCGTTGCCGCCGTTGTTTGCTCGGTAGCTGGTTCCCCTGTTCCGGGTTTTACTTTCATAGTGGATTTCTCCTTATGTTTGGGTTGGTTTTTGGCCGCGGATGCCGCTTTTTGTGCTTTTGGTTTGAGGGACCAGTTTTGCTTTTTGGCCATCGCGACAAGTTTCTGCGGGGCATGGGCGTATTGACGAAAATCAAAGGCCGTCACTTTTGATGATTTCGCGTCGACAGCATCCGTGGCAAAGCCCCGCTCAACCGCTTCTTCACCTGACATCCACAATTCCGCCTTCATATCTTCACGGATCGATGCGACGTCTTCACCAGATTGCTCTGAATAGATTTCAGCCATCAGCCCAGCCAGTTTGTTCAACTGTTCAACTGACTTTTCGTGCTTCTCTGCATTGCCCCAAGTGCTGCCAGCCGGATCATGGATCATCATCATCGCCCCAGCCCGCATTGAAATGCTGTCACCGGCCATCGCAATGATGGACGCCGAAGATGCAGCCATTGCATCAATGACAATGGAGACCTTGCCTTTATGCGCTAACAGCGAATTATAGATGGCGATCCCATCGTCGGTATAACCACCGCCAGAATTGATCCGGACGGTAACATCCGCATCCCGCCCCAGTTCAGCCAGCGCATCGATGACGTCACCAGCCGTAAAGCCGTCGCCCCAATAGTTCTCACCAACGAACCCGTAAAGCACGAGTTCGCCATCCACTAAAATGGTCATCATTGTCTCCAAGATTGATTTGAACTGAAAGAAGGCTTAACAAGCTGTATGTTCAACGAAATCTATTACATTCTTTCAGTCGCTGGTGTGTTTGCTGTTCTTGATGCTATGGCGCCGCCAAAATCAAAAATTCAAATCGCAGATTTTGTATTCGGCCTACACGAGGTTTCCGCATCCCAATTTGAAAAATCTTTAGTTTCAATTTGGGTGAGCATATTCTTTCAGGATACCAAAATAAAATGGTCGAAGGTATTTTTACTCTCTATCTTCACCACGTTGGTTGTCGTTTCTGTTGGAAATTTCTTTAGCAAAGGGTTCCTGTACCGTGTCCTAGAAAATCCGCCATTTCTGGTTTTTCTGATTTTGGGCTCAGTCCCGCTAATGATCGTAAACTTATATATAAGTCGAGCGATCTATTTTGGACCTACACACCATATCCACCCAATAATTCAATTGAGTTTGGATTTACTTTTTTGTGCTATCAGTTTTCTGGCCGTTTATCTTTCTTTTGTGCTGTTAAGTCCTTATTCGAGAGGTCTTGCTTACTCGCTAGGCGGCTTGGAAATAAGGGACATTACCGACGCTTCGTCCATATCCTTGTTTATGAGTTTTATCTCATCAATGATATTCCTATTGATGAGGATCATCATCGTTTCGACATGTTTCGCCATTAGGTCATTTGTTCTTATTACACGCGCAAATTTCGAGATTGCCACATGGACCAACGCTTATTCAAACCCTTTGACGTATCTAGCAATACTGTTCTTACTATGTATGAACATCTTGCGCTGGATAGGAGTCTTCATCAGCACTTCCCTATTCTAAAGCGTTTTGCGTAACGGGTTCGCTTTGCGCCGCCACCTTGCCGGGCGCATTCACTTTCGTAATGTGTAGTCAACGCAGCCAAGCGACGATCATTTGCCCGCATGAACGTGACTTCTTCACCATCGATGCGCACTGTTTCGCGCACACCACCAACCGCCAGCTTCAACTGCATTTTCTTCAACGCCGTCACAACATCGCAAGGCTTAGAAATATCAATCAGATCTGTGCCAATTTTGACCGTACTGGTGATCGTCATTCCACGGCCTCCATTTGCACAACCTGCTGATCAGGCTTTGCCGCATAAGGTGAATCCATTCCGGCCTTTAAATAACGCAGGTGCTCCCGTTCACGTTCTTCAAACAGTGCATCGCTATCAACGCCGAGATCCCCGGTTTCAATCGCGATTGAACTTGTGCCGTTTTCCAAACGCTCACTTGATGCCCGCGCAGCCTTCCAATCATCTGCCGTGGGCTTGGCTGGCCCTTGCCATGACGCGCAGCAGATACGGCGACGATTGGCACGAAACGCGCCATAGCCTCCTTTAAACGGGATACGCCCCTCGCCGATTTCTTCATCAAGCCAGTTTTCATATGACATCTGACAAATCGGGGCCGCGGTACGTTCACGCCGACGCATCACAACAGACCAGATCGATGAGTTCTCCATCCGGACACTGGAATATGTTGCGGCGGTGTAATCCATGGTTAGGCCACCGTAGGAACAACCGATTGTCCGCGCCATGTCGCGCGCCAAGCTATTTGAGAATGGCAGGAAGTCTTTGCCTGGCACATTTGCGGTTTCTAAGGCTAGTTTTTCCCCTGGTCCTAAATGAGACACCTGAGGATCAGCACCAACCGAAATCCGGCTGTCAGCAGCGGCCCCCAAACTGCCGGACAAATACCCCAGATATTCCTTACCAAATGCGACACCATCATCGCCCTGCTCTTTTAAGACCTCCAACGCCTCATATGCGTCCGCACTTGGCGTGTCGCTGGTGATCGTAATGGCGAAAATCGTTTGCAGCAGCGCCATTTGCAGCGTTGCATCATCCAACATTTCCGCTTGGATATGCTTGCGAAACGCTGGTGCCAGCTTTGAGATCCCGCGCACATCATCTGCATCCATCGGGTCAAAGACATGCAAAACCATTGGCCGACCATCGGTATCAAACGCTGCATAATCCCGCTTAGATTTCACACCATCTGAATTGGTTTCAAAACGATAAGAAACCGGACGGCCCTTGCCATCATGACGGACCCCCTGAAACAACCCGTCATGCGTGCTTGTCTCCTGAACCAGTTTTTGCGGCGATACCATGCACAGTTTTGTGCCCGTCGTAATGCCGTAATGGCTGCGATCAGCGTCATCAAAGAAATCAAAAACCCCTGTGACTTCCCCAAATGCAATGTCCCAACGCAGGGCAATATCAACCATCTGCGGGCCATTTAGTTTGCCGCGCATGTCGCATTCTTTTTTGTCGAGCCAATAAGCTTTCCAACGGCGTTTTAGCAACCGGATGAAAGCAGCCTTTTCCGCATCATCATAACCCAAGCCCGTCAAATCAGGGTCCGGCGTCAATGTAAGACCAACCCCAACTGTGTCGGCAATGACTTGATCACAAGCCCCTTTCAGGCGACCTGAGTTCTGAATCAAATCCATCGCAAGGCCCGCACTGCGCGACCATGCCCGGCGAATATCATCCCGGCTGTTGGTCAATGGTGCAACGCGAGATGCAATGGCGCCGCTTTTTGTGTCCCGCAAATAGCGAGCTGTCGTGCGATTGGCAGCAGAGGATGCCACCAATGGCGTCCCATCAGGTCGAATTAGGCCAGTCACAGCTATCTCTTCCTCCATTTGTTCTGAATGCGTTTCTTCTCAGCATCCGGATCATTCTGCGGTTCATCTTGTACGTCAGCCGCCACATTGATCTGCGTGGCCAAAAGTAAATCGTCAAAATCTGCCTGAACATCTTCTGGCGGGCATTCACGTTCCGCCATTAAGCGTTCCCACTCCGCATCTGGGAGGCTGCGAACCCCCAATCGTGTGGCTGCGGCTTCAGCCTGCAAATGCGTGTCCAAGCCTTCGTTTGCCTGGCTAGGATCTTTCACCCAAAGATAACGTGTGAACCCCGACTTGGCTTTTACAGCCTGCCGGGATTCCGCCGTAATCTGGCGATAAAACTCATCGTCCAAACCTCTCGGCAAGCCAATAAATCCACGCTCTAGCGGATCCTCTTTCTTCAGATTGCGATACAGAGCCATCTTCATGACCGCAGATGCAAAGTTGTAAAAACGCTTTGAATAGCGAACAATCTTGCCGCGCCGGTTGCGCTCTTTTTTCACCTGCGCCAGCAAAGGCGCGCTTTCAGGATGCACACCGCGCACCATGATCACCCGACCTGCTGGATGCTTGCGCGCCCAATCCCAAACGTCCTCGGTGTAGGCATTGCCATCTATCGCCAGAAGATCAATCTTGATCTTGCGACCATAAGCATTCCGAAAGCCTTGTTTCAGCAATGCATTCAGGTTTGACTGGCAGATCTCATCGGAGATATGCCCGTTGTAGACGCCGTATTCCACCACGGCCCGGCGCTTGTTTGGCCCCCAGGCAACCACCTGCCATTCAACACGATCCCCTTGGCAATCCACTCCACAAGTCAACAACGGATAGCCCGCTGGAATTGTGCCGTGATCATAATCGGCCTCAGATGCCCGGTCCCGAAGATCCTCCCATGGTGGAGATTCACCAAGAATCCGATAAGCCTTACCGACAACGTCATTCCAAAATGTCTGTTCTTTCAGCGGATCGCCCTTGGCAGCCAGCCAAGAACGCGCGATACGCTCAAATGATTGCAACGGCGAATAAGCAGACCACAGATAAAACGAACGGTGGAACCGCTTCATTTTTGGATTGGACGCCCGCCACTCAACATATGGGATCATTTCGGCGCGGTGGTGGTCTTCAATTACGCACCCACATTCAGGGCAATTAAAATGCGCTTTCTCTGGATGATCTTCATCCAAGTTTTGGAACATGTTCTCCCATTCAAGCACATGCATGTGCCCACAATGCGGGCATGGAACATAGGGGTATTCTTGGCTCCCGGCCTCAAAGTTTGTAGTGATGCGACAGCCTGGAATAACCATTGGCGTCGAGATCTTGAAAATCTTGGCAAACTCACGGCCCTGGCTGCGGCTGTCAGCTTGGTTCTCAGGATCCCCAGCCGAGTTCATATCCCATTTTGCAAGGTCATCCTGAACTTGTCGGCTCATGGATACCTGCGAAAGTGACGCGGGCGAGTTCGCACCAGAAATCAGAATGGCACCGCGACCATCGCGGCGCTCTTTATAGGTTACAGAATCCTGCCCATCGCGGGCTTTCATCGGAAAGATATTGCGAAGAGACGTCGTGCCTTTCAACATCGGCGACAGTTTCATCTTCGACCAACGCCGCGCGTTCTCTTCAGTCGGGTGGACATAGAGAATATCACCGGGATCCATTTCCATGGAACCACCTGTGAAGATGTTCGCAAGCACCGTACCACCAAGCTGCGCGGATTTTGCCAGTGAAATCAGGCGACATGCATCCTCTGGTGACAGAGCCCTCAGTATTTCGTCGAAATAGCGAAAGCGTTCACGGTTATAAGGGCCGGAAAACTCGCTTTCACGCTCCGAGAACACAATGTTGTCTTCTGCCCATTTCAGGTAGTCGACTGGCGGCGGTGGATCCAACACATCAGCCAAGACGTCATGCAGCATCCATTCCGCGTTTGTGACTGCGATATCTAGCATCACCCATCCAATTCTACAGAGGTCATCGTGGCCTTCTCTAATTCCGTGATCCGCGCCTGTTCCTTTTGGGTCGCGGCCTTGCGAACCTTCCGAAACTCATTCTTTAGCGTATGCAAAACATCGCGTTGCGGCACGTTGAACTGTGACGCGGTGATCGCGGCAAAATCAGTCAATGCACCTTCAAAAATCTGCAACATCATGCCCGCCACACGGGACATTTGTTCGCGCGCATCATCCGACGACATCAGCAAGCCCTGCTGGAGTGCTTCTTCAGAAGCACCAATGCGGTTCTTGCGGTGTTGTTCTTCCAACCGCGCGCGCTTCAGCTGGTCTTCAACGGTATCAATCTTTGGTTGCTTTTGTGTCGGGGCTGCGGGCGGTTCAACAGCCACGGCCTCGGGTTTAACGGGCAAAAGATCAGGTTGAACCTCAGTCGGCACCGCCTTCTCATCCGCAACCGCCTCGGTCGACGTCCGCGTTTCAATCCCATTCCCAAGTGACTGCCCGATATCTCGGTTTTGTCGCACTTGCTCAACGGCCAAAGTAACATTGATCTTAGCCTTGCGTCCTTCCCCAACCAAAGCCGCAGAAGTAATCGTTCCCCGCTCCAACCATTTACTGACTGCAAATCGAGAAACCCCCATATGCTCTGCAAACTTTGCCTTTGTCAGAAGTTGAGGCTGCATGTTGACACCACCCTTACAGGTTTGTTGACAGGATGTTGTTGACACGCCCCCAGTTTGTTGACGCTTCACAAAACCCGTCTGACTGGCGAACCCTCGGGCAGCTCACGCCCCGCGTGCGGCAGAATAGATCTACGGTCCCTAAGTTTTTGGGGGCCGCTTACTTAGCATTTATGCTTTGATCAGGCGGTTGATTTCATGGTCAAGGCGGCGTGGCAGAACGTTCGACACCACATCATCAAAAGCTTTGGCCGTTGCGCCTTCAACCATCTCGATTGGGATGAACACACCTGACTTCAGCTTTTCTAATTCAGTGCGACCACCGATGCGTTGGAAGACATGACCATTCAATCCCTGCGCAACGACACGGCCACGATCAAAGCTACCACCCTTGATGAATGATCCTTCAAACAATTCACGCTTACCACGCACATTGGCAGTCACGCCCCGCAGGGTTTCGCGCGCTTTGAAGTATTTCAGTGACACGTTGCCGCCCGATGCCGTCAGGCGATACTCCAAATCTTGCCATGACGACCTATCGACCTTCACAGCTTTACGGATGGTCTTTTGCGGCAAGCCTGTTTGCTTGGAAAGTTCCCGAACAACCTTCGTGCGCGCCATATCCCCAGTGCGATTTAACGCCCTATTGATTACTTCACGGGCAGGTTTCTCCCCCAAAGCCCCCAACAAATTGTCGAATTGCTTCAAGCCTTTGACGTCAACCTCACCAACTTTGAACATTGAACACCTCGCTTCATAAGCTATCAGGCAGATCCTGCCCTGCGAGCATTACCCCGCGATACATGGCGCACCTCCTCAGTTGGATTGGTTAGATCCATCCACTCAAAGCAGTTCTTTTCAGACAAATTGACATCTACAAAAGCAAAAACGCCCGCCGGTTTCCCGTGGGCGCATTTCGTGATGATAGGTATACAGTTAAATCCGGTGGTCCTAACTGTCAACACCCTTTCTCAAACCCCTTGCATGCGCCCTAGAGCGGCACAGAGAGCCGCACGAAGCGTCATTCTGTTTTTTCCGGTCGCACGCCAGCCATGGGCTTCTAACACGCCGCTGAGGGGCTTTTCTGCGATACACACCATATCGACAAGCACAGTGGACGTGATCATCTTGCGCCCAATCTCGCGTAATTGAATGTCGCCAACCTTGATACCCGCCACATTGGCCGCAACCCGGCGCTTCGTTTCCATTGCCAGACCCTCACCAATGGCCGCGCGAAACAAAGCAAGGCGTTCTGTGTCGCGCATATAGGCGTCCATGAAATCAACCTTACCTTGCCCACCAATATGATCACTAAAGGTGCTGGAACACTTGATGCCAGAGCCCTCAATCCGTTCGCAGAGATCCCGGTAGTCGCGGGCGATTTCCACTTGCGCTGCAGTGAATGGGACAACGCCGCCCTTTCGCCGTGTGGCCTGTTCGGTCATGACGTCAAAGATATCACGCGCGCGCCCAGGGCAGCCACTGCGATACGGCATGGTCGACAATTCAAAGTCACCCTCCCCCTTCGACAAGACCTGAACTTCACGAAAGGGAACAACCTCGCCACGGCCCGGCGCGACCGGCAATTCCTGACTACATGTGTCTGGCGCAGTGCCAACCGCGATTATGCGCAACCGTTCAACCTTAGCCGCCCGTTTGCGGCAAACATGGCAACAGAGATGAGCTGGGAACTTTACCCCCTTTTTATCAGTGCAACAGGCTTGGCTTACCGCTTTTTGTTTCATCGCTACTCTCTCAATTCAAGATATTGTTGTTTCGTTGTTTTTTTAAACAAGATGTAGAAGTTGTTTGTGAAGGTTGGGGCGCTTGGGGCAGAACTCGGAAAAACGGGGCAGAACTATGCTGGCATATTCGAAGTTGTAACCATCTGAAAACGCGCAAGAAAAACGCAAGGCGGGGCGCGCGGGGCGCATAGGGCACAAATATGTGACTTACACGTGAGGCTTATTTCCCCCAGACCCCGGAAGATACACGCACGCGCGAACCCCGCCAAGTTCTGCCCTATGCGCCCCAAGCGCCCCAAAACAACCGCAAACGATTGTAAATACGTGTAATTTTCTAAGGGAGTATTCTTGAAGATACGCCCCAAAACGGGGCAGAACTTTGAGACCTGCCCCGAAATCAATCGAATTAGAATGTAGGGGTGCGGGGTGCGGGCGGCGCTTTGACTTGAATATGCCGCCCGGCACATCACAACGGGTGGTGTCCGCTGGACGACGACCCGTCGTCGTCATCATTTCGTAACATCGGAAGACCCTTTTGGTCTCGCGGAGCCGCATCAAGGCGCGCCTGCATATCTGCAGTCAATCGAACGCCTGTGTATCCCCAGTTCCCATTGCGCTTGTGTCGCGTATAGGACTTTCTGCTGGCCGGGTGCATATATTTGCCCGCCCGCTCTTTCAATTTGCGCTGGAGGTTTCCCGGTTGCCAAGCATGTGACGTGTTTTCAAGCAAATACAGATAACAGGCATCCACGAAGTCACGCGCGCGAAGGAAGTCACCTTGACCATCCATCACACAACCCGTGGCAAGGAAATCACCAACCGGGTCGCTGTCTTTGCGATATTCTTCGGTCGCCAGGACAACCTTCTCAGGTTCTTGCAACCCACCTTCCAGATAGTCCTTCAGACCCGCAATCATCCAGTTCAGGATTCCGTTGCGTTCTTCGTCAAACAGCTTGTCGCCAAGCATCTCGTCACGTTCATGCGCCGGGATCTGAACATCAAAGGGCATCAGCAGCGGACGCCGCCAGATACCATCATCCGTGCCCCGGATATCCAGCTTATGGTTGCCGGTGAAGGTCAGCTTGAAATACGGCGTGAATTCAACGAAATCAGAATGCAGCGTGCGCACCAGCATTTCATCGCCACCAGTCATCTCTTTGACCTTCTGTTCCTGCAGGCGCTCACCCTCTTCCGGCTCATTGGTCAGCGCCGCACGGGCACCAATCAAACGAAACAGATCAGGCGTGGCATCAGAACCAGATTTGCGGTTCTTGCCCGTCAGGCTTTCGATCTTCACCATCGTGGCGTAATCGCCCAGCATGCGGCGCATCAGGTTGGTCAGCAATGACTTACCGTTTGCCCCCATGCCATAGCAATATAGGAACTTTTGAATCGGCAGTGCTGACATGGACAGCCCAAACCAGCGCGCAAGAAATTCGCGGTCTTCCTTATCCGGCATGATGCGTTCAAGAAACGCGTCAAACTTCGGACAGGTGGCCGATGGGTCATATTCCACAGGCATCATTTTTGTAATGTATTGCGGGCGGTTCTTGCCAGCGATCGACACTTCGCGCTCATGCGGCAACTCAACAACACCCGCACGCTTTGGCGCTGGCTGACCAGCTGGCGTAAAGGCCGCGTCATGTTCATCCACTTCGACCGAGAACCGCAGCAAGCCGCTTTCCGTGTTCACCGTCATTGGGTCCGCGTCGAGATCCTCAACAAGGCAGTGCAGACTGGTGACTGTTTCTTCCAGCATGCATTTGATTTTGCCGTTATTGCCGGATGAGTTTGCGAATGTCAGGTGCCGTTGTCTGGTGGAACCCTTGCCCCACAGATCAGACGTCAAAGACGCCTTTTCTTCTTCCAGCTCTTTTTTGCGCTCAGCATCAATTTCACCGTTCAGCTGCTCTCGAATATTCTCAAGCTTCTGCTGCTTGCGCATCTCGCCACCATTCAGCGGCACAAACGGGATTTCAGCGTTAATGCGTTCATGAATGGTCTGACCGAGGCGGCGCACTTCGATGCCGTCTGGGTCCAACTTCCAGCGGCGACCATCCCAGATATGCCAACCGACACGCGGCACATATTTGGCATTCTCGCCGCAATACAAAGCAAACCGCTGGCCATTGCCAACATCATTCAAGGGCAGTTTTGCCCCATCCATTTCAGGGACAAAATCATATGGATCGATATCATCATAGTCCGGGGTGTGGGGTGGTGCGCCTGCGCCCTGCCCTGCTTCCGGTTCATCCTCTGGTCGTGGCAGCAAGCCTTCCACAGGCTCAACCATTTCTGGGTTTTCAAACGCCTTGCGCACATTGTTCAGGCCATCTTCAGACATTCTGCGCCTCCTTCACTTGAAGGGTGAGGCTTTTGGTCAGGGCGCTGATCGTGCCGCGCAAACGGCGCGTTTCGAGATCCCGCGTCGGGATACCGTCGAATTCTTCTGTGACGATTTCAAGCGCGGAAACCGTTCCGGCGATATCGTTCAGCTTAAGGTCAAGGGTGGTGTATAGGTCAAAATAGGTATCATTGGCAGGCATCATAGGCCTCCTACGGTTGGATTTAACCGACCGCCGAGACGCCAATCTCTGGTGGCCAGATGACACAGGATTGGCGTTACCGCCCGTAGGAACGGCGAACCCGAGGGTTCTCCTGCGCATCTGACCATAATTTAAGCCGCGTCGAGTTTCGGCGCGGCTAGCAGAGCACCTACGTATAGACAGGACGCCAATCCCGACAACAGAGCATTTCCCCTGCTGCACGGTCACATTGCCTGCTTCAAGTGCATTAGTCAATATCGGAACGACACCATTTAATGTATATACGCTATTGCAGGTACTGCATTTAATGTATATACAGTATATATGGAAACATTGATCACATGGGACGAGCCGAAACGGCAGATGAACAAAGCCAAGCACGGCTTTGACTTCGCTGATCTGACGCTTGAATTCTTTGAGGCCGCACATATTGGTGACAGCCGCGACAATCGCAAGTTTGCCATTGGTAAGCTGGACGATGGCACCATCGTGGCCATCTTCGCTGAACTGGGCACAGAAGCCATCTCGGTGATCTCCATGCGCCCCGCCAGCAAAAAGGAAAGGGAAGAATATGCCAGAGTTTGACCCGGCACATGCCGCAAAACACGGATACACAAAAGCAGATTGGGATAACGCCGATAGCCCGGAACTGACAGACGAAGAACTGTCCCTGTCCCGTCCGCTTTCGGAGGCTTGCCCCGAGTTAGCCGCGAAGATTGGCGCTGAGATAAAGCGCCGGGGCCGCCCTGCTTTGGACAACCCAAAACAGGCTGTGTCAATCCGCTTGGATGCCGATTTAGTCAAAGCACTAAAAGACAGCGGCAAAGGCTGGCAATCACGTGCAAATGAAATGTTGCGCGCCGCTGTGGGGATGTAAGTCATTCAGCCCCCACCAGCATATCATTCAAATCAACCCCCGGCCCGGCCTTGACGATCCCACCGCGCAGGCCGGGAACAACAGTCATCGCTCGAAGCAAGCCAGACATCAGTTTTGCATGTGTCATATTGGGTTCGCTGTCACCGTCCATGATGAAGTAAAGGCGCTTCACCCAGGGCGGCGGCACAAAGGCATCAAGGTCGTCCATATCCGGCAGGCCGGAATAACGCTGGCCTTTGATCTTCTGCATTTTTCCGGACATATTGCCCAGGTCCACGCCCGCCCAATAAGCAGCCCCCGGAAACGGAACAGCCAGCATCGCGGTCAGCGTGGTTTCAATCCCCTCGCCCATCACCAGCGTATCAAAGCCCTTCGGCTCAGACAGGCGGATCGCGCCAGACTTCTTAGAACCGCGCACCATCTTTGCGGGCATATCTTCACCATGCCATGTGATCGATGCCTTGCCATGCAGCGCTTGCGGATCGATCCACGTTTGATGAACTGCGGTTAATTCGTCACGCGGGTTTAAGATGCCCGCAATCATGCAAGGCCCGCGATGCACGACCTCATTCTTGCCGTTGATCTTTTTGACGTATGGATGATCATCAATGAAGCGCAGCGCATCCGGCATACCGATCGGCAAATCATCAACATCGATGCCGCGTGCAGCCAGATAGGCAGGGACAAGGCCATCATGCCCGTTTTCCGCTGAATTCCACGTGCCAAGCGCAACCTCAATAGAACGGCGGCGATAATCTTCCTGCTGCTGTTTCTGCTTGCGATCCGCTTCCGCAGCTTTCGCACGTCGACGTTCCATTTCAGCCGGATCGATTTCAGCCGGCGCATTACCGCACATAGCAGTCAGCGCCCCTTTGAAATCCAGACCGAGAACAGCCATCACCAGGCCGACTTGATCGCCGCCCGCAATCCCGCATTTCCGGCACAAGAAAGCACTTGATTGAATGTTGATTGCGAACCGGTCACGACCACCACACAAAGGACAAGGCCCGATGCGCTCTTGCCCCATAGATTTAAGTCCAACAATGCCCAAGCGGTCGATCATCTCAACCATTGGGATTGCCTTGACCTCAAGCAGGCGCGGATCATCTTGATAATCCATCAGCGCCCCCGTTTCCAGTTGTCACCAAGAGCACGTGCCAAGGCTTTATCAAGGCGGTCTCGGAATTTTTGTGTCGCTGTGCTTGTGGTTTCCCCAACACGCACCGGCTTCAATGCCACGCGCAAAGTGAATGCCTGGTCAGCTGTCAACGTGACGGTAACGTCATCGCCGTTGCGGCGAACCCCGCTCATTGCAGATCCGCCCGGTCTTGCCAGTCGTGGCGCTCTTGCTCAATTTCGTCCAGAACCCTTTCTGGTCGGCGCGGATCATCATTCGGAAACAAATGCTCCAAATCAGATTGGAACCGCTCTGCCGCAGAAACCGGATTATCGGTCACGTGATCGATAAAATCAGAAAGCGCCTCCATGCACTCGACCTCATCGCGCATCGAAACAATCGACATTTCAGCAAGCTTCAGACGATCCCGAACCGAAAGCTTGCTGACCTTAGCTTTCAAAGCACAGGTCGAAGCCAAGGAAAAAAATGCGGCGCGGGGATCAGTCATTGGAACCCTCCATCAGATCTACCAACGGCAAGACTTCAACATTATTGAAGATGCCTTCTTCATCGTCACAACGAATGGGATAATCACCGGACTTGATCATTGATCGCTCCCGGGGGCCGCAAGATTTACCGGCCCCTCCAAGCGGTTTCGGGCTTGCTGTAAAGCCAACATAGCTTCGTCAATTTCAGTGATTGCTTGCGCCTTTTCATTGGCGCAACTTGATTGCTCTGCGGAAAGAATGGCCGAAATGGCCTCGCCGCTTTCCTTCGCGATGATCCCCGACTGCGCCACGAGACAACCCTCAGCCATCACAAGGCGACCTTCCAACCGCCGCTGCATCAAACGCGTCACAGGAAAGCGCCCAGAAGCATCCTCCAGCGCAATCACATCAGCCACGGTCCAATCCAGCACGCCGGATGCCTTTTTGCTGATCGTGCCTTTACTTGCGCCACCACCCCAGCGGGCATTGATGGTTTCCGCAACCGCATCAAAACAGCCGAACCAATCAACGATGGATTTCATATTTGCGCGTGAGATTTTGCGGAGGTCAGGCATCAGAAACCCCGTTTCCTATGCAGGAACACTGTGAAGCAGCATAGTGAAAACATGAAACAGAACGAACGATATCAGACATCAAGCCGTACCTACGCAAGCAGGTGCTATGCCGTTGTGAAGTTTAGAAGGCTTCATTGCAAACAAACGCTTAAATTCTGGGCAGTCCGTTTTTACGCCATGCGGCTCACAGAGCTCCTCAACGACATCGCGCCAAGACGCAGGGAAGCAATCTGCAGCAATGGCGTTGGTTACAGAAGCCCTGGAAACTCCAAGCCCCTCGGCCAACGCTATGCGGCCAATTCTATTACATATATTTCCAACATCAGTCATGATGCGCAAGTTGGTACATATATTATGTACTGTCAACCGGTACAAAATAGATATGTTCACTTTTTATGTACTATATGGTGTCTTTAGATATGGATTATGCAGAAAAAGAACGCCTCGCCTTAACCGGTAATGGAGATGCCAAAGCATCCTCAATTCGCGCAAAGGCGGCACGCCTATACACAGGAAATAGCCAAGAAGATGTAGGTGCCAACGCAGGTGTCAAAAAAGCGGCCATCAACAACGTAGAGAAGGCAAGGTCCCTCCCATCACGATCATTAATGATGTACTTTTTTCGTGAACACAGGATCGATTTTAATTTTCTTATCTACGGTCAGTTCTCTCAACTGCCTTCGGATGTCCAGGATCGTCTCTTCGAAAAATTGCAAGACGTGCACAATGAACTGGATCAAACAACCAATTGATATTAATGCCGTATTTTACGAAATAAACTGCAATCGCGTACATTACCGCCCCCAATATTCCCTAGTTAATACCGCCTTGCGGAATAGGTGACGAGGCGCTCAAGACTATTGCCGAGCCGCTTTCTCGATTTGCAAGATATCCATATGGGAACATTCAGGGAACAACAAGGCGCGCAGAAAGAAAAAAGAGGCGGCGTACCACTCACCGGTACGCCACCCACACAAAGGCATCATTTAAAGTATTTACTAGAGAGCTTCCACTGATGAGAATCTAAATACAAACTCAGGATCGGTAATTTTTCCGTCAAAAAAGAGGTTGTGCATACTCATACATGTCTCAGCGTCAGTAAAGAACTCACCTGAAAATCGCACAGCATCCCCGGGAGACATAGCGCTAACAGACGCAAACAGATCGGTCCCTGGCTCAATAAGGGAGTTTGTTCCAATGTCGGAAAGCGCATTATTCCATGTCGAAGCCCAAACGTCATCCCCGACAGTTACAACCAAGACTCCCTTTCCATCACCATTAGCCGAGATGCTATAAATCTCACCCGTCCAGTCACTAATCCGCTTACCTCCAGGAAGGGCATTGCAAAAAGCGGCTGATCTTTCTGCCAAAGCCGCACCCTTCTGCATATCATTTGCCGCCAGCCTAGCTGCAGATCTTGCAGCATCCACAGCCAATAGTATATCGATCTGAGATTGAGGCCTAATGTCTTCCACCCCAACGGGCTCTAGCTGCTCCACATCAATTACATCTTGAGTATCAATTGCCCGCGAGGCTTGAGTTTCTTCCTCAGGATCGGGCAAAATGAGCCCCAATACGGTTAGAGCAACCAAAATGATACCTATCCATTTAAGGATTGTAACAAAGGCACCTGATCGTAATTTCTGCCCACAATGAGGGCAGTTTTTCGCCTTTGATGAAACCTCTTTACTGCAAATTTTACAGTCTACTAATTTTGCCATTCCTGTAACACCTAATGTCTATTTTTGTGTAGCGTGAGCATCCTTGATCAATCAAATGAAGCACTCACGGCCAACCTATAAGCTTCAAAAAAGCACGCCGTAAATGCACTTTAATTTCCTGCAACACCTATGATCTTCATCAACTGAAAATCCGAAAAGTACATTTATTTTGTACTAAAGTTATTGACAGTACATTTTACATGTACCAAAACATCCGTGCCATCCGGAATTCCAACCCTCACATCCAGGAGGAAACTTTCCCGGCCTCCAGACCACTGGCAGAGAGCTTTCTGTTCATGCCTCCTGCCCTTTTAAATCAAGGAATTGATATGTTTTACAACACCGAACGCATAGGCTTGTTTATTGACGGCTACAGCCTTTATCAAACTGTACGCGCTATGGATTTGCGGATTGATTACAAAGCCCTGCGAGACCTATTCGCATCTAAAGGTCGCCTAAATCGCGTCCAATACTTTGCAACAGTCAATGATCACGACCCTGACGAGTTCAACCCCCAGCGCAAAACGTTTGATTGGTTGCAGTACAATGGCTTCGACGTACAAACCATCCAAACACGAAGCTTCACAGGCAGCGATGGTGAGATCCAGTATCGTGGAAATGCCAGTGTTTTGATGACTTGCTATGCGCTTAAGCATGCTGAGCACCTTGATCATGTGGTTATTCTAACGGGCAACGCTGACTTTGCCCCTCTGATCACGGCCCTGCAAGAGCGCGGCACGCGTGTGACCATGGTCTCGACCATTAAGAACGGAAGCCTTTGTTCAGACCAGTTACGCCGCAGCGCAGATGACTTCATTGACCTAGAGGATCTGCGCCAACAAATTTCAAAACCGGCCAGCACATAGGCAATCCATCGCCCCGCGCTCATCCACAAGCTTAACAGAGGAAGCAACATGCACGACTATATCATTTGCGATCTCTGCAAGGGCAGCGGGGCTAACAGGACGCGAAGTCATTTCGATGGCGTGACAGCCGAAAATCCCTGCAACAAGTGCGACGGCCACCGCGTCCTAATCAAAACAACCCGCACCATATTGACCAAGGTAACAGAACCTTTTCGTTTCAGCCTTGAAATCATAGACAAGGGCACCCCCAATGACTGACAAACCAATTCTTTTCAACGGCCCTATGAACCGGATATCAGGAACGCCCAAGCAACACACGCTCAGACCGCCAAGAGAGCCACGCAAACCCGGCGCGACACTTGCATCAATGCAAGCTGTGTCACGGCACCAACGCGGAACAGCGGTTACAATGCCCGCAACACCATGGGACGATCAGAAAAGGCTCGAACCAAAACAGCACCAAGGCAATGACGAAATGGAGCTATTAAGATGAGTGCATTTCAAGACGAAATGAAAGAAGCCGTCATGGCGGCCAACGCTCCGCTTTTGGCAAAAATTTTAGAGCTATCTGAGAAAGTCGACACATTAACCGGCGAACACAGCAGCGATCTCTTGACTGTCGCAGAAGCTGCGAAGGTTAAACGCGTGACAGAAGCCACTGTGCGGCAATGGGTTAGCAAAGGGAAAATTGACAGCCAACGTGCCGGATCCAAGATCCTGATTCCGCGAAGCGCCTTAATCTAAGCGCTTCGCAATATCTTCTGCGCTCTCATTATAATAGACCTGCAGCATCTTGATATCCTTGTGGCCGATCATGCGTGCAAGGCTTAACACATCGAGTTTTCTAGATAACCGTGTCACCGCCTCATGGCGGCTATCATGAAACCGAAGGCCTTCGATCTTGGCGTTATCACGCGCCCGTCGAAACAGCGCATCAAGGTTCGCTGACGACAAATCAAAGTAAGTCGGAGCGTCCGGGAGTAACTTCAAAAGCTCAACAGCCGCATTCGACAAAGGCACCTTTCGCGCAGTGCCGTTTTTAGTATCGGTCAAAGTTGCCACACGCTTCTCAAGATCGACCAATTCAGAGGTCAGGCTCAATATTTCCCCAGCCCTCATTCCGGTTTCTATTGCAAAACGAAACGCATGAACGGCGCGACCTATCTGCCTTGATAGATCAAAACCAGCTTGCTCCAACAACTTATCCAATTCGCCGGGCTTCAAAAGGCGATCTCGCGGGCGCGGCTTGGCTGGCTTGCGCACATCAGAAAGCGGATTGACAGAAATCAACCCCCACTCCTTACGAGCCACAGTTAGCACCGCAGACATCAAGTTCATTTCCCGGATCACAGATCCCGGCGAAACCTCACCCAGCCGCATGTCTCGCCACTTAGAAAAGATCAGAGGTGACAATTCTGCCAACGAATTTTTAGCAATATCCTCACCCTTCAATCGCTCCAAACGAACGATTTCCCATCTTGCGCCTTTACGCTTTGGTGACACCTCCCGTGCATATCGATCAAACAAATCCCAAAGCCTACCGGACGCGACCTGCCTGTCAGTTCCCTCTGAAATCTGATATTCTTGCCTAGCAGCCCAATCTTTGGCGGCTGATTTTGTCGGGAAACTCTTCGCACGGCGAACCCCAGCCCGCGCAATTTGTGCTTGCCACTTCCCCGATGTAAGCTTTTTGAATGTGGCCACGCTAGAATCCTGATTACGATGTCATCGTAAATCGTAATTCAGTCGTAATTGAAACACAACTTCACGTATTGTTCTATGTGTGTTCGCATATGTTCCAAGGTGAAAAACCTAGCAAACACACAGTAAAATATAGCTTAGTGTGTGTTTCTTAGTGATACTCTGGTGCGGTCGAGAGGACTCGAACCTCCACGGGTGTTACCCCACAGCGACCTCAACGCTGCGCGTCTACCAATTCCGCCACGACCGCACGTGATCAGGTAGTCTGTGCGCGCTTCATAGCTGGGCCTTACCGGGAAGGGAAGAGGAAAAAACACCTGAATATAAAAAATTCTGGCGCCTGGGATACGCTCAGATGATGCTACCCCCTCCCCCATTTCCCCCCATGGTCATTCTGCTTTTCGCCCGTTAGAAAAGACCTTGCGACAGATACAAGGGGCAAGGACATGGTGGAATGGATTATTTCTTCCGGGCTGGTGGATTATGAAACCGCCTGTCAGGAAATGGAAAACCGGGTTGCCCAAATTGCAGCAGGTGAGGCCGAAGAGGCAATCTGGCTGCTGGAACATCCCCCGCTTTATACAGCTGGAACCTCTGCCAATATCGATGATCTCACCGATCCAGATCGCTTTCCCGTGTATGACAGCCCGCGTGGTGGCCAATATACCTATCATGGCCCGGGGCAACGCGTGGCCTATGTTATGCTAGATCTGACGAAACGTGGGCGCGATGTGCGTAAGTTTGTTCAACAGCTAGAGGATTGGGTGATCGCAACCCTTGCCGAATTCAACGTCAAAGGGGAACAACGCGACGGGCGCGTTGGTGTCTGGGTGCAGCGAGATGACAAACCACTGACAGTCACAGGCGCACTGCAAGAAGACAAAATCGCAGCCATTGGTGTACGTCTGCGCAAATGGATCAGCTTTCACGGAATTTCGATCAATGTGGAACCCGACCTAGAGCATTTCAGTGGTATTGTCCCCTGTGGCATCACGGAACATGGCGTTACAAGCCTTGTGGATCTTGGCCTCCCCGTGACGATGGATGATGTGGATGTGGCCCTAAAACGTTGCTTTATGGACCTATTTGAAACGCAGGCGGAGTAAGCCGCCTGCCCTTTGGATCAATTGCCGTATCCAGACAAGCTTTCATTGGAATTACGGTGATTGAAACTGACACCGTTACCAAATTCATAGCCCACCCGCAGCGCGTAAACATCTACACTTTTATTTCGTCTTGAGTAGTCAAAGTGCCCAGCATCCAGCCGAACAAATAGGCCTGAATCATGCTGCCAACTTCCTCCGACACCATAATATCGGGTATTATTATCACCACCTGAAAACGCGATTTTCCCATGCAGCGAGAAGGCCTCATTGAAGCTATATGTCGCCTTGGCCGCGCTCACCACAGAAAGCCAATCCACATCAATCCCGGAATCTCGTGTAACCCAAGCTTCAAGCCCCCATGGTCCGCGATCCCACGCCAGCTCAGCACCTATGTTAGAATAACGCTGACCACTCCAGGTCTCTTCCCCATAGTGCAAACCCAGCTTCAACTCATCTGTAGCCGCATAAATCCCATGCAAGCCCCAAGATGGGATATTATCACCGATCTCAAAATTTCGATTGCTCACATCCCCTTGGATTCCGAAGCGCCCGAAACTGAGCTCAACAGAAGCGCCATAAATATCGGTCACCTCGCTGAATCCGGTTCCATCTTCGATCAATCCACCAATAAACACTTCTGCGCCCGTGAATTCCTGCGCCATTAGGGATGTGGTCCCTCCAACGCATGCACAGCCAACGACAAGTGCAGCTTTTATCAATTTCATCTAATTCTCTCCTGTACCGTATAAAAACCTGTTACTTCGAATACCCGCGACCTCGAACTGAGTATAATAATACTACATAAGTGTCATGCAAGAGCAACACCACGGCCATAATTCGCCAGCTGTAGCCCTGCGACAATAGCACGGTAACACTTCGACAAGAGCTGCCATATAGTAACGGGAACGCGTGTAATGTACTACTGAAGAGGCAATCATGAACCGCACTATTTTTCTGACGGCAGCTCTTGCCCTCGCCCCGCTGACGGCTTTTGCTGAAGGTGATGCTGCAAAAGGTGAACGCGCCTTTAACCGCTGCAAATCCTGCCATGCCATTGCGGATGGCGATAATGTCATCGTCCGTGGCGGGCGTACCGGGCCAAACTTGTATGGCGTAATCGGTCAACCTGCGGCCTCTGTTGAAGGCTTCCGTTATTCGGATGGTATCAAAACTGCTGCAGAAGCCGGTTTGGTCTGGGATCAGGAAAACATCCTGACCTATGCGGAACACCCGACAAACTTCCTGCGTGAACTGAATGGCGACGACAGCCTGCGGTCCCCAATGGCCCCACAACGTTTCGGTGATGCCGGCGCAGATCTGGCCGCCTTCCTTGCCAGCCACAGCCCTGCCCCAGCAGAAAACGCTGAGACAGAAGCCGAAGCAACCGAAGAAGCCGCCCCAAGCGAATAAAGCGACCTTCTGAAACAACATCCAGGACCCGGCCTTTACGGCCGGGTTTTCTATGTCATACTGCGAAAATATTCCGCGCTCTTATGGCACAGCTATGATCCGAAAATTCTTTATAAACATTGCGGTTCTTACAGCCACATCTTCTTTCCTGGCCACGGCAGCTTTTGCCGATCACTGTGACGGTCAATACCAGCGTGCACAGCATCTGCTGGATCAAACCTACAGCCGCTATGGCACATTATACTCTGGTGGGTATTACAATGGCAGCGTCGGCGGCAGCCTTGAAATTTATCGTCTTCTATCCGGATTGCCAGACGCAGGCATGACAGCACCACATGGCTGGCAAAATCAGCGTAGCTTTACAGATCCGGCCTATCTATCAAGATACGGCCAGTCCGCTGCAAAAGGGGCCTCCCTTGCCCTAATGCGCAACCTGCCCCGAATTTCAGATCCGGATTTCCAGCGCGACACGGAAACGACGAAAACGGACCCCGAAATCATTCTGAACAATCTGTCGCCGTCTGGACCATGGCCCGGCTGGTGGCTGACGCCGGATGCCCTAGGCTTGTCGGCCGTCGAAAGGGTGATTGCGCGCTATGCCTTTGATGATGCTTTAAACTGGTTGCTGACGGTGCAGAATGCATCGGTGCATTCTGACAATGATTGGCACATACGGTCACGGCATGGGCCATCTTCTATGGCATCCAATCACCGGGTCTGGCGACACGCGTTGCAGATGTTTTCTGACAACGGTCAACTGACCTGGTTTGTTGCGGCATGGGTCAATCGGGCCGGTTACAACTATCTGCGCGATCATGTTTCCGAAGACGTCGCCCATCAGATTACGGCCTTAAGAGAACATCAAGACACCCTTGGGAAAGCCGTTGAAAGCTGCAATGCCAGCGAGGATGAATACACGGCCTGGGCCATCGCCAGACTAGAGCAGTTGCGATTGTCAACATATTCAGGGGAAACGCCTAAAAACATGGATCTTCTTCCAGATCACATGCGCGACATCGCGGCAGTTCACCAGGCGCAATACCTTATTTCTAACCCGCGCAGGGGGGACAACGCGGAAAGCAACCTGCAGGCTTTGCAAAGCCTCGCCACCAATCAGGGATTTCCCCACGAAAGGTCAGAAACCTCATTTGCTAGCTGGCTGAATGCGGGGCGCAGCTACCGGGCCAACGACATTCAGGAACTGATCGATATACACGCCGGCGTGCCGCTGCATTCAACCACTTGGCGCCTGCTGAACGTCCTATCTGTTGATGATCTGGTTCGTTTCAGTGCCAGCCGGACAGATTTTCCAGGTGAACAACGCAACATCCTCCAAGTTGCCTTTCTGCGGCTTTATGCGTTGAAACGTGATGAAGAAGCCCTAGATCTTATTCCAAGGCTGGCAGAGCTCTGGTCAGAAGACGAAAGATTCCAACTTACTGCCCCCCTGCAGTCCAGTGCCCCCCTTGAATGGCAGCTTACCCAAGTCGCACAACTGTTACCCCATCCTAGTTTGAGACTGGGTATTTGGCATCAATGGGAGGGTTGGTATGGAAGAAATCAGTCCCCAGAAACATGGGCTCACCGTCGCACGACACCCGATCTGCCACTGCCCCTGCGCATTGGGGAAGAATTGCGCAACGACTTGGATCGCTGGCTGACACAGTCACCGGTTTTACGACATTCTCCGCAACGCCGTCAGCAACAGCGTGGATATGCAATCATACGTCCTGCGACAGGTTTATTGCCGCATCACCAGGCCGATATCGAAGACAACCCTGCGGGAATTTCAGGTTTTGCCGCCTGGGATGAAATTTCCCGTCTTGGCCCTGAAACAGGCCTGTCAAACCGCATCGGACACGAAATCATCCTGAACGCCCAAAGAAAAACATCAAACATCGTCAATCGCTTATGGGCCAATGATGAAGCCCTTGCAGCAGATTTGCGCAATGTCATTTGGCAAGCCAGACGCATGAAAACCGGGAATATGGAAGGGCGACCTCTGGGTCAGGTTGCCTTTCGCCTGTTGCACAAACGCTTTCCCGAAACAGACGCCGCCCGGCAGACACCCTATTGGTATATCTGCCAATGGGTTTGCATCCGGTAACATCACGCGGCCCGCAAGTCGCGAAAAGGTGGCGGGACATATAGCCCGGTGCATCGCCCTGAAACAGGCTGGGCGGGATCACATCTGTGCGCGGGTGTTTTACTGCCTGATAGGCATCAGAATGCCAGAGCCATTGAAAGGCCACCATTAAGGGAACCTTGAACGGGTAAACCGGGCGTTTTCATTCCAGGTTCCTTCCCAATGCCCCCCGCCCCCGAAACATGCGGTGACGGAATCACTGATCCGGACAGCCCTTTGCCAGACAAGCCTAGGCCCCGCAACACCCCCTGCCCAGGCAGGCTTTCCCGGCCCAAGCGTTGAAATCCGGCACCGCCATGCATATTTTTCAATGAAATTCGCAATTGCGACGCTCTGCATCGTTGCGACCCTGCACGATTATCTCTAAGACAGTTTCAAATGCACGGGTGAACTTTGTCCGCTTTTGGGCCGGGTGTCCGTGCTGCAACGAAGATTTTTGGGGAGACTCCGCATGGCAGACGCAGCCATTCACGGCGACGAGCACCATGACGAGCGTGATTTCATCACCCGTTGGTTCATGTCAACAAACCACAAGGACATCGGCATCCTGTACCTGATCGCTGCGGCGTTGGTCGGTCTGATTTCCGTTATTTTCACCGTTTACATGCGGATGGAACTTCAGGAACCAGGTGTTCAGTACATGTGTCTTGAAGGCGCACGTTTCTTCGCGTCCGGCGAAGTCTGTACACCAAACGGTCACCTTTGGAACGTTATGATCACCTATCATGGTGTGTTGATGATGTTCTTCGTGGTTATTCCGGCGCTGTTTGGCGGCTTTGGTAACTACTTTATGCCATTGCAAATCGGCGCGCCTGACATGGCGTTCCCACGGATGAACAACCTGTCTTTCTGGCTGTATATTGCCGGTGTTTCCCTTGGTGTGGCATCCCTGCTGTCCCCTGGTGGCAACAGCCAATTGGGGTCTGGTGTGGGTTGGGTTCTGTACCCACCACTGTCCACATCTGAAGGCGGCTATTCCATGGACCTCGCGATTTTCGCGGTTCACGTCTCTGGTGCGTCATCTATCCTTGGTGCGATCAACATGATCACAACCTTCCTGAACATGCGCGCCCCTGGCATGACAATGTTCAAGGTTCCACTGTTTGCATGGTCAATCTTTGTCACAGCTTGGTTGATCCTTCTGTCCCTGCCTGTTCTGGCCGGCGCGATCACCATGCTTTTGATGGACCGCAACTTCGGCACATCCTTCTTCCAGCCTGGCGGCGGTGGTGATCCGATCTTGTACCAGCACATCCTGTGGTTCTTTGGTCACCCAGAAGTGTACATCATCATTCTGCCTGGCTTTGGTATCATCAGCCACGTGATTGCGACTTTCGCGCGCAAGCCTGTGTTCGGGTATCTGCCAATGGTTTGGGCGTTGATCGCAATCGGCGTTCTGGGCTTCGTTGTTTGGGCACACCACATGTATACGGTTGGTATGTCCCTGTCGCAGCAGTCCTACTTTATGATGGCCACCATGGTGATCGCGGTGCCGACTGGCGTTAAGATCTTCTCTTGGATCGCGACCATGTGGGGCGGCTCGATTGAGTTCAAAACACCTATGCTTTGGGCGTTCGGTTTCCTCTTCCTGTTCACCGTTGGTGGTGTAACCGGTGTGGTTCTGTCCCAAGCAGGCATCGACCGTATCTATCACGACACTTACTATGTGGTTGCACACTTCCACTATGTTATGTCGCTGGGTGCGATCTTCTGTATCTTCGCAGGCATCTACTTTTACTTCGGTAAAATGTCCGGCCGTCAGTATCCTGAATGGGCAGGTAAACTGCATTTCTGGATGATGTTTGTCGGTGCCAACCTGACCTTCTTCCCACAGCACTTCTTGGGTCGACAGGGCATGCCACGTCGTTACATCGACTACCCAGAAGCTTTCGCTTACTGGAACGAAATCTCATCTTATGGTGCATATCTGTCCTTCGCATCCTTCCTCTTCTTCATCGGCGTGATGTTCTATTCACTGCTCTGGGGTAAGAAAGAAACCAAAGCGAACTATTGGAACGAATATGCGGATACGCTGGAATGGACATTGCCATCCCCGCCGCCCGAGCACACATTCGAAATCCTGCCAAAGCAGGAAGAATGGGATCGCAGTCACTCTCACTAATTGGGACACTGATCTGAGGGAAATATCCACAGATGCCATATGAATGGTCTGATACGAATACAGGGGCTCCGGTTAATTCCGGGGCCCCTTTTCATGCGCATATAGATGCGGGCAAACCGATCACCCTAACCGCCTGGCCCTATCGTTCGCTGAAAAAGAAAGATTTTGTGCGCTTTATGGGGGCGACTTGCGCGCTGCTGTTCCTGCCGCTGATTGCGCTTTTGGGCAAAGGCCCGCTTTGGGTGATGTTGCCCTTCTTACTGGGCACAATCGCCCTGATCTGGTGGTTCATTGCCCGCAGCTATCGTGACGGCACATTAACCGAAGTGCTAGAGATCACACCCCAATTGGCCACCCTCACCCGGCGTGATCCCAAAGGCCGCGTGCAAACATGGCAGGCCAATCCCTACTGGATCACCGTCACCCTGCACAAAACATCCGGCCCCGTCCCGCAATACCTTACCCTGCGCGGCGAAAACACACGTGAGGTCGAACTGGCAGCATTTCTGACAGAAGAAGAACGGGTGGAGTTGGCTGCAGAATTACGCCTAATATTAGATGGCTCCAACCCTACTTCACGGTAACATCACGATATAAGAACTGCTTTAATTATCCTTGCAAAGACTCAATATTTCTCAAGGTTGCTAACTAATAACGATGTATTCTCCGACACCATTTCAAAGACCTCAGCAGCTCGCTCGGCTTCATCCACCGAACCGACTATCCGCATTGTAGTAAGAGCAAGTGCTATATTTTCATTCGCGCCTAGGTGCTGAACGAAAACCTCACCAACCTTTTGACAAACGTCAACTTTTGTACTGTTAGAATAAACTGGCGTGCTCATCCCCATCACCGCACTGCCGACAAGTAAAACATAGCCCCATATTTGTGGCCTAATTTTAGTCATTCTTCTCTACCTTTCGCCGTAATAAGGCACAGCTGCAGTAGTTTGATACCCGGTCTCTCCAGCCGTAATTCAACCAAAATTATTGTATCATCAAATTCGGCTACAACACCTAATGCCAATGTATATTCATGCACAATCTTCCAAAGAAAAACCCGCCAGAAAACTGACGGGTTTCAAAATCGGTTAATGCCGGCTTATTTAACCCAGCTTGTCTTTCACCATCGGGCCAACGGCGCCGAAATCCATTTGGCCGGTGTATTTGCCTTTCAGGATCCCCATGACTTTGCCCATATCACGGATTGATTCTGCGCCGACTTCGGCAATCGCAGCCTCTACAGCTGCGCTGGCCTCATCTGCATCAAGCTGCTTGGGCAGGAAAACCTCGATCACGGTAATCTCTGACAGTTCTTTCTCAGCCAATTCAAGACGCCCGCCTTCTTCATAGGCCCGCGCGCTTTCCTGGCGTTGCTTGACCATTTTGCCAAGAATAGCAAGAATATCCGCGTCGGTTACGTTTTCATCTTCCCCCTTGCCGCGTTGTGAAATCTCACGATCTTTGATCGCGGCATTGATCAGGCGTAGGGTCGACAGGCGTGCTGCGTCCTTGGCTTTCATCGCCTCTTTCAAAGCGGTATTAATCTGGTTGCGCATCTGTTCAGTATCCTCATCCCAAAGGGGCACGCGCCTTGCGTGCAGATTTGCGAACCCGGACCCTAGCGAAAGTCACACAAGGTTACAACCATGTTGCATATTTCACGAAACCACATACACACCGCAACGAAAAACCAACAGAAATCCGCCCGATAGGCCGTTGCAGGCCTTGACCAGACACCTCCCTCCCCCTAGGTTCCGGCGAGTTTGAGCTGGAGAGTCGCCCATGTCCGCCGGAACCCCCGTTACCGCACCCGTTAAAGCAACCGCATGCCTTGCATTGGCAGATGGTACAATCTTCTATGGCCACGGATTTGGCGCAACCGGGGACTGCGTTGCAGAGCTGTGCTTCAACACCGCCATGACCGGTTACCAAGAAATCATGACAGACCCCTCTTATGCGGGCCAGATCGTGACCTTCACCTTCCCCCACATCGGCAACACCGGTGTGACCGCGGAAGATGATGAAACGGCCGATCCCGTCGCAGCCGGTATGGTTGTGAAATGGGATCCGACCCAATCTTCGAACTGGCGCGCCGAAGCTGAGCTGACAGAATGGCTGAAAACACGTGGCCGCATCGGCATCGGGGGGCTTGATACACGTCGCCTGACCCGTGCGATCCGTCAGCAAGGCGCACCGCACGCAGCCCTTGCCCATGATCCAGATGGCAATTTCGACACCGCAGCACTGGTTGCAAAGGCCAAAGCCTTTTCCGGCCTCGAAGGTCTGGACCTTGCGAAAGAAGTGACCTGCGCCCAAAGCTATAGCTGGGATGAGAAACGCTGGGCATGGCCTGAAGGCTTCACCCGTCAGGAAGCCCCGAAACATAAAGTTGTTGCCCTCGATTATGGCGCAAAACGCAACATTCTGCGTTGCTTGGCCTCTGCCGGTTGTGACGTCACCGTTCTGCCCGCAACCGCGACGGCAGCAGACGTTCTGGCACATAATCCTGATGGTGTTTTCCTGTCAAACGGCCCGGGTGACCCCGCCGCAACAGGCGAATACGCCGTGCCAATGATCCGCGAGATCCTTGACACAACAGAACTGCCGATCTTTGGGATTTGCCTTGGTCACCAGATGCTGGCCCTCGCGCTTGGTGGCAAGACCATCAAAATGAACCACGGTCACCACGGTGCGAACCACCCTGTGAAGGATCTGGACACAGGCAAGGTCGAAATCACATCCATGAACCACGGTTTTGCCGTCGACAGCCAAAGCCTGCCCGAAGGCGTGGTGGAAACCCATGTCTCCCTGTTTGATGCGTCAAACTGTGGGATCCGCATGGCAGACCGTCCGGTTTATTCGGTTCAATACCACCCAGAAGCAAGCCCTGGACCGATGGACTCCATGCATTTGTTTGATCGTTTCGCAGCTGCAATGGCCGCCCGCGCCTGAACGAAAAACACATCTGAAATCGTATAGTTATCCACAAAACCGCATTCGGCCTGTGGGTAACTATGTGTATATAGCTCTAATTGTATAAAAATTGCATGCGTTAACACACTGTTAACCTGTTTCACTCATGTGTGGACTACCCGGAAGGTGGCCCATATGAACTCTCCTGTTGTTCCGTTTTTACGCCAATCCAATGATGCGGATCTGTCCCGCCCCCAGGCACGCCCCGAAACCGGACGTGTGATATCACTGCGCAATCCACAACAAACCGATCCCCAACCACAGCTTATCCCGCAAGCACAGCCAAACACCGTGCCCCCACTTGAACAGGTGTTGCGGGATCAGAATTCTGTGGATCCCAGACGGCTGCTAGACGCCACAGCCATGCAAGCAAGGCAAGACTGCTCTCTGGGTGATATTCTTTTATCACGACGCTGGATCCGGCAACATGATTTACAACGGGCCGAAGAGGCCCGCTGGAACAGTCAGTATATCAATCCGCTCGATCTGCCCCCTGATCCCCGCCTGATCCGTCAATTTGGCGCAGATTTCTGTCTGAAACATGGTGTGCTGCCTTGGCGCAGGGTTGGAAAAGACATCATCCTTCTGACCAGCAATCCGGATCAGTTCCACAAGGTTACACAAGCTTTGCCCAGGGGCATTGGCCCCCTGTCGATGGCGCTTGCCTGGCGCAGGGACATTCTGGACGCAATTCAATCCCTGCATCAGCCGGAACTGGTTGAAAAAGCAGAAACATGTGTCACAGCAAAGGAAAGCTGCCGCACCTGGGAAAACAGAATATTTGGGCGCAAAACGGCCCTGACAATCATCAGTTTTCTGACCATTGGGGCCCTGTTCCCGGCACTTGTTACCGGCCTGTTGTTTCTTTGGGCGATCCTCACACTTGGCGCTTTTACCAGCTTAAAACTGGCCGCAAGTCTGGCACAATACAAACACAATCGGGCCAAGGCCCAACGCGATCTCCTCGAGCCAAGAACAACCCTGCCCGCACGTCTGCCACGTGTTTCCATACTGGTGCCCTTGTTTCGGGAAAGCGAAATCACCGGGTCCCTCGTGAAACGCTTGGCCCGCCTGCACTATCCACGGGAACTGCTGGAAATCTGCCTTGTGGCGGAAGAAGACGACATCATCACGCGCGACGCCATAGACAATGCCTCCCTGCCCGCCTGGATCCGCCCCGTCATTGTACCAGCAGGCCAGTTGCGTACAAAACCCCGCGCATTGAATTTCGCAATGGATTTCTGCACCGGATCTATCATCGGCGTCTATGATGCTGAAGATGAACCTGATCCGGATCAGATCCACAAGATCGTCCGCCGCTTTCATGAACGCGGCCCAGAAGTCGTTTGTTTGCAAGGGGTTCTGGATTACTACAATGCGAAAACCAACTGGCTTTCCCGTTGTTTCACCATCGAATACGCCACCTGGTTTCGTGTGGTTCTCCCTGGCATCATGCGCCTAGGGTTTGCGATCCCTCTGGGGGGAACAACCCTGTTCTTTCGACGGGCTGCCCTTGAAAAACTGGGACGATGGGATGCTCATAATGTCACCGAAGATGCCGATCTGGGCATACGACTGGCCCGTCATGGCTATCGCGCGGAAATCATACATACTGTGACCCGGGAAGAAGCCAATTGCCGCGCTATTCCATGGATCAAACAACGTTCGCGCTGGCTGAAAGGCTTTGCCGCGACCTGGGCTGTGCATATGCGTGATCCGCGCCTATTGCTCAAACAACTGGGACCACGCGGGTTTCTGGGGTTTCAGATCATGTTTCTTTGCACACTCAGCCAGTTTGTGCTGGCCCCACTGCTCTGGTCACTTTGGCTGGTTCCATTTGGCATCGCACATCCGTTAAACGCCATATTGCCCGACGTCGCTTTCATCGCCATGGCCGCATTATTTATCCTGACAGAGCTGCTTTCCATGCTGGTCGCAATTTTTGCGGTCTCTTCAAAAGAACACAGGTTTCTACGGTGGTGGGTTCCGACATTACCGCTGTATTTCCCCCTGGGCGCATTGGCATCTTACAAGGGATTGTGGGAACTTGTGGTTTCACCTTTCTATTGGGACAAAACCAGCCACGGCCATTTTATCCCTGCCGAAACAACCGACACCCGGTGATCAGCCGTTGCCTTCAGTTTCAGCATTCAGACGTAGACGGGTTTCAAACGCCTTAGAAATATGGGATTTCAAAGCATGTGCTGCGGCTTCGGAATCGCGCGCTTCGATGGCTGTCACAACCGCATCATGTTCATCCAAAGCCGCCTGATCCCGACCTTCCGCAGCCAGAGATGTCGTCGCCAACAGCGCCATGGACCGATGCACAAGATCAAGTTGTTGCACCAGATACCGGTTGCGCGAAGCCTTATGAATCTGATGGTGAAAACGCCGGTTTGCCCGCGACAGCGCATCCGGATCTCCAAGACGTGCGCGGTCTTCTTCAACCATCTGGCGCAACACCCGTATTTCCTCATCCGCGGCCTGCCGCGCTGCGAGCCCTGCTGCAAGACCTTCGAGTTCTGCGCGAACAACATAAAGTTCCGCCAATTGGTTGTGATCCAGCGACGCGACAATCAGGCTGCGCCCATCACGGGTCAGCAAGGATTGCGTCTCAAGCCTTTGTAATGCTTCACGAATTGGCGTGCGCGACATATCAAACCGTTTGGCCAGCTCGCTTTCGACCAGACGATCCCCCGGGCGATAGACCCCATGATCAATCGCTTCCAGAAGCTGGGCATAAGCATCTCGGTTCGGGCTGAGCGCGTCGGTCATGGCATCTCTCATTGCAAAAATCACGCAACAATAGCGCTGCAACCCGGCGGGAACAAGCCAAGTTTCTGCATTGCCGCCCGCCCCGGAAACACAGTAGAAACGATGGGCAACAGGACGGATATCACATGACCCAAAGCGCCTCTCACCGCGACGATTTCAGCCATGTCACCCAATGGGTGTTTGATCTGGACAACACATTATATCCCCCAGAAATGGCCCTATTCGACCAAATCGAGGTCCGCATGACCGCCTGGGTCATGGATGCACTCAATGTCGACAAAGCCCGCGCCGATCACCTGCGACAGCACTATTGGGAAACCTATGGTACAACATTGGCCGGCCTGATGCGGGAACATGACATTGATCCCGCCCCTTATCTGCATGATGTGCACGATATTTCTTTTGACCACATGCAAATCGACCATGACCTTGTCAGCCACATCAAATCCCTGCCCGGACGCCGTATTGTCTATACCAACGGATCCGAACCCTATGCGCGCAACGTTTTAAGGGCCCGCGGCTTAGGCGATTGTTTTGATGCGGTTTATGGGGTTGAACACGCGAATTTCCATCCTAAACCAGAACGCCAGGCCTTTGATCTGGTCTTTGCCCGTGACGGTATTGATTGTGCGCGCGGCGCAATGTTCGAAGATGACGCCCGCAATCTGGCCGCCCCCCATGATCTTGGCATGCGCTGCGTGCATGTCGCCCCAGAAGCTGCGTCAGGCGACCATATCCATCACCACACCACCGACCTGACAGCTTTTCTGTCGCACCTTACCGCTTAGGCCTTTCACAGTTCCGAACACAGGCATAGGGTCGTCTCATGGAACGAATTCAGACTGATATTCTCATCTCTGGCGGCGGGATCGCCGGGATGTGCGCCGCAGCCGCTTTTGGCAGCAAGGGATACTCTGTCATCTGTGTCGATCCCATGCCCGACAATGCAGCGGGCAAGCCGGATCTGCGCACAACTGCTTTTCTGCAACCGTCGCAAAACCTGCTGGAAGCAGCAGGTCTCTGGGAAGGGTTGGGCCCAATTGCAGCGCCTTTACAGGTTATGCGTATTGTCGATGCTGGTGGTGAGGCCCCAGAACCCCGCGTCGTTAAAGATTTTGATGCCGCTGATCTGTCTGATGCGCCTTTTGGCTGGAATTTCACCAATATGGCGATCCGCGAAATCGCGCTTGCCCGTCTCAAAGCCCTGCCCAATGTGGATTTCCGCGCGGGGACTTCGACCCAGCGCATTACAACCCGAAACAGCGAAGCACTGGTCAGCCTTTCTGACGGCACCCGGGTATCTGCAAAACTGTTGATTGGGGCGGATGGACGGCATTCCCCCACCCGTGACGCTGTTGATATCCCAGTAAAGACAACGCGTTACGGGCAAAAAGCTGTGGTTTTCTGTGTCAGCCATGACGCCCCACATAACAACGTCTCAACCGAAGTGCATCGCTCTGGCGGCCCATTTACCTTGGTTCCTCTGCCCGACAGAGATGGCAAACATATGTCGGCCATCGTCTGGATGGATCACGGTCCAGAATGCGTGGCGCGTATGGCGCTTTGTGATGATGAATTGTCTTCTGCCGCAACAGAGCGCTCCGCAGGCATCAACGGTACATTAACCGTCGAAGGCCCGCGCGCCATCTGGCCCATCATCAGCCAGATCGCAGGCCATCTAACGGCGGAACGCACCGCCCTGATCGCTGAAGCGGCCCATGTTGTGCCCCCGATCGGCGCGCAGGGCCTGAATATGAGTCTCGGCGATTTGCGCGTTCTGCTGGAAGCTGCCGAAAAACATCCGCTTGGCAGCCAGGAAATGTTAGATGCCTACGAAAAAAACCGCCATCCTGAAGTACGCCTGCGCGTCACTGGCATTGACATGCTGAACCGCGCCAGCATGGCCGGGGCGCAAGGGTTACGGGATATGCGCGCTGGTATGTTGAACGCGTTTTATGCCGTTGGTCCGGTACGCAAAACCCTGATGAAAGCCGGGTTGGGGATTAAGTAAAGGGGGCCAGCCCCCGCCCCTATGGGACTCCCCCGGAGTATTTTGAGCAAGATGAAAGGCGGCCCGTTTTTGAGGCCGCCTTTATTGTTTTAGCCAAACACCTGATCAAGGGCGGCTTCCAGTCTCGCAACTGAAGCATCCACATCATACAGCTTATCAAGGCCGAACAGCCCCAGACGGAAGCTTTTGTAATCAGGGCCTTCTTCAACCATCAAAGGCACGCCAGCCGCGATCTGCATTCCAAGCGCGGCAAAAGCTTTGCCCATCTGCACATCGGCATTATCCGTATAGCTGACCACAACACCAGGCGCGCCAAACCCGTCAGCGGACACAGATTTAATCCCCCGGTTTGCAAGCGCTTCACGCACACGCGCGCCTTGTTCCCATTGCGCGGCTTCCAGCTTTTCAAAGCCATATTCGCGGGTTTCCAGCATCGTATCCCGAAACGCCTTTAGCGCATCTGTTGGCATGGTTGCGTGATAGGCGTGGCCACCATTTTCATAGGCTTCCATAATCGTCAGCCATTTCCCCAAATCCACAGCAAAGCTGGTGGATTGCGTGGCTTTCACCGCATCGCGCGCCCGATCGTTCATCATGACAAGCCCTGCAGAGGGGGACGCCGACCAGCCCTTTTGTGGCGCAGATATCAACACATCCACCCCACATTCCTTCATATCAACCCAAGCACAGCCCGAAGCAATACAATCCAACACAAACAACCCGCCGTGTTCATGCATCGCTTCGGCAACTGCTTTGAGATAGAATTTTGGCAAAATCATCCCCGAAGCCGTTTCCACATGTGGGGCAAACAGAACGTCAGGCTTTTCTTCGCGGATCCTCGCCACAACGTCATCCACCGGACAAGGGGCAAAAGGCGCATCCACAGCATTGCCCGACCGGCGCGCCATCATCACGGTTTCTTTAGCCGGGATCGCGCCCATTTCGAAAATCTGGCTCCAGCGGAAACTGAAAAAACCGTTCCGGATCACCATCGCGGATTTACCAGTCGCCAGCTGGCGTGCCACTGCTTCCATTGCATAGGTTCCGCCGCCCGGCACCAAAGCCACGTGATCTGCGTTATATACATCCTTCAGGATCGACGAAATATCGCGCATAACCCCCTGAAAGCTTGCAGACATATGGTTAAGAGAGCGATCCGTAAAAACCACGGAAAATTCCAGAAGACCATCCGGATCGATATCATTCAGTAATGCGGGCATCAAAGCCTCCTGTCAGGTGTTTCACTATTCATGACCTGAAAAAGAAGCCCTGAGAACCCCGCATTGCATTAAAGATTTTCACGAAATGCCCAAAAATACCAACCCTGACAAAAAGACCACAGCACAAAATCCTGCAACCTTCACCCGGGTTTAACGCAAGGCATCCGCAGCGGCGACAATGGCCGCCGCATAATCATCTTTGCGTTTCGTAGCGACGCGACAATCATTTGGAT